>DAOTHK010000109.1:0-1590 GCA_035447625.1 Chlamydiales bacterium | reverse complement strand
GGAGGGGAGGGGTCTTTATTTTTTTCTTGTAGGTAATGGTAAAGTTTTGACATGGCAGGTGCTAGGAAAATTAAAAATAGAGCTTCAAGCGATAAGATCCAAGCTTCAGGAATGACAAAATTCATAATTTTTAAATCAGTATATTTCATGGTAAAGACAGCCATACTAGACCATCCTTGTGAATATGCTGCCCAAAAGAAGATAGAGAAAAAGACCAAGATTAAGATGACGGTGATTCTGTCTTTTTCGAATGGTTTTAATTGAGGAAGAGTCTCTTTTGAGCAGTGATGATCTTTCGGATGCAGTCCTTCATAATACAGATGGTATTTTTTATAGTAGATATAAACAGGGATAATTCCGATGAGTTCTACAAGACCTGCTGTGAAAAATGCCAGACCCCAACTGATACGATTTGCGATGAATCCAAGAATGATCATCGCTAAAAACACTCCAATATTGAAGGAAGCATAATAAATTGTGAAGCCAGCTTCACGTAAGGCCTGTTTGTTTTTATAAGTATGACTTAAAATTGCAAAAATACTAGGGATAAAAACCCCGTATCCAAGGGAGATGATTCCAAGTGCGGCCAGAAGGAGATAAATATTTCCAAAAGAGATCATAAAACAGCCTAAAGAGGCGGCGATCGTTCCGATAAAAAGAGGCATATGATAATTCCAACGATCGGCAATAATGCCACCAATTAAAGGAAGTAGTGCTCCAACTCCTGTAAAAACTCCGTAAATATAGGCGGAGGAGGCTATAGAGAATTTGTAATATTGAATAAGGTATAGAACCAAAAGGTTGCCCACTCCCCAGTAAGCAAACCGCATTGTGATGCCGCAAATGGAGAGAATAAATAGCTCTTTGGGATGTTTTTCTTTGGAAGCGTTCATTTAGAGTATCCTTTTTTGTATAAAAACCTTATTTATATTTTTAGTTTTTTCATTTCAATAAAATAGATATAATTTTCCATATGAAAAGATTTGCAATTGTTAAAATTTCCGCACTAGGGGATGTCGTTCAAAGTTTCGGTGTCGCTACCTATATTCGTAATCTATATCCGGATTGTGAAATAGATTGGTTTGCTGATGCTCCTTCTATTGAATTGGCTGCAAATCATCCTGCAATTTCCAATGCTCAATTTTTTAATTTTAATCATTGGAAAAAGCAAAAAGACTATAAGGGCTTTTATTCTTTTCTAAAGAAAATAAGAAGCAAACATTATGATTATGTGTTTGATTTGCAGGGAAATTTAAAATCTTCCATTTTGACTTTTTGCTTGAAAGCATCCCAAAAAGTGGGTTTTGGAAAAAAGTCAGTAAGAGAATGGCCTAATCTTCTTGTTACGGATTTGAAGTTCGATTTTCCGAAATTCATGAATAAACGATTGCAATATTTGAATTTGGTTTCTTTGGCGCTTGAAAATAAAAGTTATGAAACGATTTCAAATATCGAACCTAAGCGATCAAATAAAATTGCTAAAAAAGCACTTATTATGGTGGGAAGTCGCTGGAAAGCAAAGCAGCTTTCTTTTGATGATTGGCTGTATATAGTGGATTTGTTGATCAATCAGTATCATTTGGATATTGA
>DAOTHK010000108.1:0-2078 GCA_035447625.1 Chlamydiales bacterium | reverse complement strand
ATTAAGTTTTTTAATAGGTTCAGGAATTTTATTTATATTTTTCTTTGCTATTTCTTCAAAAGGGAATTTATGGACTCAGTTAGGTCTTATGATTGTGCCTTTTTTAGTATTTTTAGCTTTATTGATTACGCTTGGACTTTTTCAGATAAGGCTTTATCAGAAGTACTTGAAACAGGAAAAAATTCATATAATTGAGATGTGGCAAAATAGTTTTTCGGATATGAAAAAGGTGTTTTTAAGCACGATGCCACTGATTGTATTATTTGTTGCATTGTGGATGATGCTCGGTATCGCTTGGGGGATGGCAAAATTTCCCGGGATCGGTGCTTTTTTCGGTGTCTTTTTTTCCTTTATACCTTTTGTAATTGTGTTGGCTTCTTTTTTTCTCATTTTGCTACTGGGGGCCTCTCTTTTTTTTGTAACTCCTTATTTTGTGGATCAGAAGAAAAAAAAGATGCAAATCTTCAATGCTCTTTTGCAGAATTTTATGCATAAGCCTTTTTCTCATTTTCTTTTATTTGTAGCAGGCTTCTTGCCTCTGTTTTTTACAACCTTCTTTGTGTTTTTAGCAGTTTATGTGGTAGGACAGCTTTATTTTGTGGGTCCTTCTATTTTATATCAGAGTATCTATAGTCTGTTTTTGATGATTCCAATTTCGATTTGTTTTACGCCGGTATTGAACTTTTTATATTTTTTCGCATATGAGAGTTATAAAATTTTAAGTAAAGGCAAAGAGAATGAGTAGTTGTTTATTTTTAGGAACGGGTTCTTCGATGGGGGTTCCTTTAATTGGCTGCAACTGCCATATATGCCAATCTGAAAATCCACTTAATAGACGTTTACGTACATCTGCTTTTTTACAGATCAGAGGAAAAAATTTCTTAATCGATGTGGGGCCTGATTTTAGAGAGCAGGCATTGCGTTATAATATTCAAAATATTGACGGGATTTTATTAACTCATCCTCATTTCGATCATATCGGAGGATTGGATGATCTTAGGATTTTTAATTTCATTTTGAAAAAACCTCTTCCTTGTCTACTGTCAGGTAGAATGTATCATCATTTGAAAAAACGTTACGATCATATTTTCCAGCCGTATAAGGAAGTGGGGAATATCGCAGTTGAGTTTGATTATCAGATAGTTGAAAAAGATTTTGATACAGTTTCCTTTTTGGATGAGAAGTTTTCTGTGATGACTTTTTTTCAGCAGGATCTGTCGGTTAGTGGTTATCGCATTGATGATTTTGCCTATATTACAGATATTAAAACTTTCTCTGAAGAGGTAGTAGAGAGTCTTAAAGGGGTGAAGACACTTGTACTCAGCGCACCAAGATATCGTAGCTCTCCTGTACATTTTTCGGTGGATGAAGCTCTTGATTTTATTACAAGTGTTGGAGCTGAAAAAACTTATCTAACCCATCTATCCCATGATATTGATATGGAGGATCATCCTCTTCCAGAAAATGTCTTTTTTGCCTATGATGGACTTAAAATTACTTTTTAAAGATTGATTATGACAGAACAATTACTATTACAGAATTTATCCGAAGGAAGATTGAAAGAGCTTACAGAAAATAATAATAAAGCTCTATTGGTTGGTGTTTATTTTTCATCTCAAGAAAAAGAAGATGTTGAAGAGTATCTTGAAGAACTTGAAGAGCTTTCTAAAACATATGGTCTTGAAGTGAAGAAAAAGGTCATGGTGCCTTTAAAAAAATTTACATCCGCTACTTATATTGGAACTGGAAAAGTTGAAGAGATAGCTAGGATTTGTGAAGAGGAGGGTATTGATATTGTCGTTTTTGATGATGAGATTGCTCCTCATCAACAGAGAAATCTGGAAAAAGAATTTAAAAAAATAGTGATTGATAGAACAGAGCTTATCTTGGGTGTTTTCGCACGTCGTGCCCAGACAAAAGAGGCGAAGATTCAAATCGATTTAGCTAGATTCAAGTATCAATTGCCAAGACTTAAACGTATGTGGACCCATCTCGAAAGACAGAAAACAGGTGGTGCTTCCGGTGGTTATTTAAAAGGGATGGGAGAGAGACAGATTGAAGTGGATCGTCGCCTCATT
>DAOTHK010000107.1:0-2423 GCA_035447625.1 Chlamydiales bacterium | reverse complement strand
AAGAACATGACCTAAAGCATCAGCTCTTTGCAGGGCCGCTTGCATGAAAATATTCAATCTGGCACGGATTTTTTCCTGACCAATAAAATCATTTAAAGATTGGGGCCTTAGTGGAATTTCAAAAGAGTCGTCTTCCTTCTGCCAAGAGGAATGGATATAATCATTTTCTGTCATGTGACGCCTACAAAAAATTTTCGGGTATAATAAAAAGTCTAGCAAGAAAAGTATTTCAAACGCTATACCTAATTTCTAAGGTTATTGAAAAAATATTAAAAAAAGGAATTTTATTATGCCTTTACTTTCAGATAAATGGATTCAGGAAATGGCAGAGAACAAAGGATTGATCGAGCCATTTGAAAAAAATCAGGTGAAAAGTTCGGATGATGATCGAAAACTTGTCAGTTATGGATTATCAAGTTACGGATACGATTTAAGAGTTGCTGATGAATTTAAAGTTTTTACAAATGCTCGTAATGCAATTGTGGATCCAAAGAATTTTTCAGAAGATTCATTTGTGGAGGTTCGTGGTGAAAAATGCATTATTCCTCCCAATTCGTTTGCACTAGCTAGATCTGTTGAATATTTTAGAATTCCTCGAAATGTTTTAACGATGTGTATTGGTAAATCAACATATGCTCGTTGTGGAATTATCGTTAACGTGACTCCGTTTGAGCCGGAATGGGAAGGGTATGTCACTTTGGAAATATCCAATACAACTCCTTTGCCTGCGGTAATTTATGCGAACGAAGGTCTTGCTCAAGTTCTCTTTTTTGAAGCGAAAGAACCTTGTTTGGTTTCTTATGCGGATCGGAAGGGGAAATACATGAATCAAGAAAAGAAAATTGTTCTGGCAAGAATTTAACCTTCATATTGCAAATAATCGGTCAATATTGATAATTACATATGAAGGCATGTAGTTAAAGTATGAAAAAGCAAGCAAAAAAAAGATCTGCATTAGAAAGAGTTATTGATGAACTCATAATTCGGTCATGGTGGGTGATTTTATTTGCTTGCCTCTGTTTTTTTACCTATGATATTGCGAAAAAGAAAAAACAGGCTGAGCTTATAGATCTGCGATGTCAATTGAATCGTGTTGAAAAAGAACAGATTCTCGCTTGCGAAACAAAGGAAAATTTAACACTTCGGATTAAATCTCAAAGTGATCCTGCATGGATAGAATTGCTATTAATGGATAAATTGGGGATGGTACCGGATGGATATCAAAAAGTTCTTTTTGTAAAATCCAAGCAAGTAGCAGACCGTTCTTTGTAATGTGGGCTTTAGATGATAATTATATTTATTCTCATATTAGTCTTTTTAATTAGCATGTCGGCTGTTTTGTCAGCTGCCGAAACTTCACTATTTTCTATTTCTCCTTTTACTGTTAAGTCATATAAATCTTCGAAGGTCGCTCGGGAAAAAGATATTTATTTTTTGCTATCAAGTCCAAAGGATTTGCTGGTAACCATTATGATGCTCAATATTTTTGCCAACATCTTAATCCAAAACACAGTGGCAACTATTTTTAATCAATATACGAGTATTTTGATTAAGGTTGGAATTCCTCTTATCTTAACTTTATTTTTTGGGGAAGTAATCCCCAAGTCTGTTGCCATTCCGAATAATTTGAAAATTGCAAAAGCGGTAGCTCCTTTGCTAAGACATGTTAAAAAATGGACTGGTGGCATTAGGATATTAGTGACTCGTTTGACAAGTGTGTTATCTCATGCTTTTTTCTTTTTTCTAAAAAAAGAAAATCCGATCTTAGATGAAGAATTGGATTATATTATTGAAAAATCAAAGGAAAAAGGAATCCTTTCTGTTGATGAAAGTCTTTTGATTCAAGGATATATGGACTTGAATCAAACCGTTGTCAAAGAACATATCAGACCTCGAGGAAAAGTATGGTACTATTCGATTCAAGACCCTTTGGAAAAACTCTTTTCCTTTTTTTTAGAGAAAGGTTTCTCCAGAATTCCGGTATGTGATGAGACCTTGGATCAACTTATTGGGGTTATTGATGCTCAAACCTTTTTTGCCCATAGAAAATCTATTGGTTCATCAGCGCAATTGCTTCCTTATTTAAGTAAGCCTTCGTATATACCTGAAACAACAAAAGCTTTGTCTGTATTATATGAATTAAGACAAAAAAACGTGGATTTAGGATTTGTTGTTGATGAATATGGTGTTATTTTAGGGATTGTGACGCAGGAAGATTTGATTGAGGTTGTAATTGGTGAAATTGAGCATGTAAAAGTTAAAAAAGATTCGTATACCCGTGTTGCGAAAGATGCGATTATCGCAAGTGGACAAATGGAGATAGAGGAATTTAATCAAATATTCACAGTTGATTTAAGCAGTGTTGGAAATAAGATTACAATTGCTGGTTGGCTTGAGGAGAAACTTGAAGATATCCCTCAGAT
>DAOTHK010000106.1:0-2485 GCA_035447625.1 Chlamydiales bacterium | reverse complement strand
CACAAAGAAATATCTGAAAAGCCATTAAGGCATTTGAATCCATGATTTGTAGTAATGCAAAATTTACAAGCATATATATCTGAATGAAAAAAATGCTCAAAATGAAGACAGAATATAAAATTCTTGGAAGCATTTTTTTAGTTAATGAACTTGTGGTAATGAAAAGGAAAATTAGAAAAATAATTTGGGTGATACTGTGGATGATATAAAGAGCGGAGGAAAGAAAACTATTTTGAAGTAAACTAAAAAAGTTAATTGTTGAAAAAGTGATGAGCACCAAAAAGTAAAATAGAAAAAAGAAAACATTGATATGTTGTTGCGGTCGAGTGAAAAGGGCTTTTAGAACTTTTTTTATCATTAAATATTTCTTCCATGCACACTTGTATGTTATTATAATCATTTCATAAACATTAGAAAAGTGAAAAAGAATATCTTGAGATATTAAATATTTTAATGAGGGTATATGTTTGACAAGAGCTTGTATGATGCATTTTTATTTGACTTTGATGGACTTTTAGTTGATTCAGAAAGGCTTCATTATAAAGCATATATGATGATGTTTCAGAAAAAAGGTCTATTTCTTGATTGGGATTTTGATGTCTTTTGCAATTATGCACATGTTGATTCAGATTATTTTCAAAAAAATGTTTATAAGGCCTTGCCTGAACTTACGCAAATGCAAATCTCTTGGAGAGATCTTAAAAAAGAAAAACAAATTATTTATTTTGAATTATTGAAGGACGAGACGATTGTTCCAATGCCGGGAGTTGAATTTTTTTTAAATCAATTGGCAGAAAGTAATAAAGCTATGTGCGTTGTTACGAATTCCCCTCGTCAAGATATTGATTATATAAGAAATAAGTTGCCACAGCTTGATTGCATCAAACATTGGATTACGAGAGAGGATTATAAAAATCCAAAGCCTGCGCCTGATGGCTACAAACTTGGATTATCTATTTTGAAAGGTAAAAAAGCTGCAGGTTTTGAAGATTCGATAAAAGGGGTAAGGGCTTTAATTCAAGCATCAATTGATCCTTATTTTATTCATCCAAGCGGAAATGTTAAATCTCTGGAAATTCAAACAGATAAAAAGATTCATTGTTATGAGTCTTTTGAGCAACTATTGGGATTATAGGCAACATTAGCTAGGAAAAGTCCGTGTGCCGGAGCTGCTCTGGGGGCTTTTCTTCGATCTTTTTCTTCTAAGATTAAATTAAGATCATCAAGTGTTATTTTATGATGTCCTAAATCAAAGAGGGCGCCGCTTAAGTTTCTTACCATTTTATAAAGAAAGCCATTTCCTTTAAATTCCAGGCAGTAGGAGTGGTCTTTTTGGTGGATTAATTCGATGGAATAAATAGTTCTTACATGACTTTTAACGATAGTTCCTTTATTGGTAAACGAAGTAAAATCATGTGTTCCTGTTAGCTTTTCGGCTCCTTTTTTCATTAGCTCTATGTCTAAAGGTTTTCGGATATGATAGATATATCCTATGTCAAAAGGTGAAAGAATTTCATCAAAAGAGAAATAATATCTGTAGGTTTTTTCCTTAGCATTATATCTGGCATGAAATGTTGGATCTGCATTATCAAGTTCTAGAATACGGATATCGGGGGGCAGAAGTTTATTTAAAGACCATTTTAGTTCGCTGGGATTTACAGGTTTTGATAAATCGAAATGAGCCATTTGACAAAGGGCATGAACACCGCTATCGGTTCTGCCAGAGCCTGTAATTCTTATGTTTTTTTGAAGAATTTGAGATAGAGCTTTTTCAATTATTTCTTGAATCGATTTTCCAGAAGGTTGGATCTGCCATCCAATATAATTTTTTCCATTATAGGATATTTTCATGTAAAAGCGTTGGGTCATGATAAAAAAGCCTTTGCTATTTTTAAATCTTGAGGATGGGTGATTTTGATTCCGGGAAAATCTGGAGTGATAATTTTCGGTTGAATGTTGAAGGGTTCGATAATAGATAAGTCGTCTGTGACTGTAAGTCCTTTTTGATGGATATATTCATAACCTTTCATTAGAAGGGGCTTTAAAATTACTTGTGGAGTGTAGATTTCATACAAGGTTTCACGATTCAGTGATACAAGATTATTTTGTTGATTGAGCTGCTTAATGGTGTGGGTGACTTTTTTTCCTAAAGCTGCTGCTTGATATGTTATTGCTGCACTCAGTAGCTTTGTAAGGATTTCTTCTGTTAGAAAGGGCCTTGCTCCATCATGAATACAAATCAGGTCGCTTTCATGATCTTCTTTTAATGCTGAGAAAACCGAATCTTGACGTCTATCTCCTGGTATGGCAAATCGTACGGGATAATTTTTAAAAAAGTGCCTGTATTTAGGATCGCATACAACAATCACATCATCAATTGATGGATGATGGATGATTGGTTCCAAAGAGTAGGAAAAAACAGGTTTATCGTGGATGCAAAGATACTGTTTTGGAAGGGTATTTTCCATGCGGGTGCCCTTGCCTC
>DAOTHK010000105.1:0-2643 GCA_035447625.1 Chlamydiales bacterium | reverse complement strand
TTCTTTTGAATTTTTTCATCATTATTCCAGCCTTTTTTTGAAAAACCATTGCGCTATAAAAAGATTGATAAAAGCGCAGATAGTGATAGGTATTAAATTTTGTAAAACAAGTCTTATCGGCATCGCTTTTAGGAAAAGAGCGCGACAGATGATAAGAAAGTACTTTAAAGGATTGATAACGGTCATTTTTTGTAGCCAAAGCGGCATATTGTCGATAGGGGTGGCAAAACCGGAAAGGATGACAGCTGTCACCATAAAGACAAAAGCTCCCAGTAAAGCTTGCTGTTGCGTGCTGCATAAAGAAGAGATAAAAAGGCCGATACCGATGATGGAAAGAATAAAAAAGATCATCGCAAAGTATAGGGCGATTATAGAACCGGTAAACGGAATCCCGAAGAAAAAGATGGCGATAATCAAAATAAGGGTTCCCTCAATCATGCTGATGACAAGACCTGGAATAGTTTTTCCAATTAAAATGGCGACAGGTGTTAAGGGAGAGACCAGAAGTTGGTCGAAGGTTCCAAGTTCTCTTTCCCTTGCTACGGATAGCGCTGAGACAAGCAGGCTGATGACCATCGTTAAAACGGCAACAAGACCCGGGACGGTAAACCAGGTATAGACAAGGTTGGGATTGAACCAATTTCTCGAGATAATTTCTGTAGTGGGGATGGGGAGATTCTGCTGTACGGGTTTCATCTCTTTGGCAAAGTCGTAGTAATAACGTAAAATAATTCGATTGGCATATCCTTGAATAATTTGGGCGGTATTGGATTTCCTTCCATCTAAGATCAATTGAACTTTGGCTTCATTGCCTGAGAGAAGCTGTTTGGAAAATTGTTCATCGATATGAAGAGCTGCCATCGCCTCTTGGTTGTCGATCGCTTTTTGAATTTCATCCAAACTATTCACATAGCGAATATGTTTGAAATAGGGGGCTCCCTGGAAGCGTTGGGTGAGTTCATAGGCTTGTTTTCCATAATCTCTGTTTAGGATGACCATTGAGATATTGGTGACATCCAAAGTAGCAGCAAAGGCAAAGAGAAAAAGCTGTATAAGTGGTGGCAGTATGAGAACAAGGCGGCTTTTTTTATCTTGCCACACCGCTAGAAATTCTTTGATGATGAGTGCATAAAGTCTTTTACTATTCATCTTTTAATCCAGCCTTTTTCTTGTGGTAAGTAAAATGATGGCAAATAGGATTGTTATGATGAAAAGCATGATGCCGATATTGATAAAAAGTAGCCTTAGTACATTCCCTGCTAAAAAAAGTGTCTGCATGCTAGAAACCATGTACCTTGCAGGCATCAGGTAGGTGAGCCATTGAATGAATTTAGGCATGGAAGAGATTTCGAAAATAAAGCCCGATAGCATAAAAGCGGGTAGGAAGGAAGAGACGATGGATATTTGGGCGGCAAGAAACTGTGAGCGTGTCAACGATGAAATTAAAAGACCTGTGCCAAGAGCTGTAAGTAAAAAAGTAGAAGAGACAATGACAAGCATCAGATAGGATCCAACAAAAGGTACATTGAATACGACAATGGAAAAAAAGGCGCAAATCACCATGGAAATCATTCCCATGAAAAAATAGGAGATCAATTTTGCCAGGTAGATTTCCCAAATGGAGATAGGCATCGCCATCAAAGATTCGATAGAGCCTCTTTCCCATTCTCTTGCGATTACAAGAGCTGTTAGAAGACTTCCGATTAGCGTCATAATAATAGCAATAGCTCCCGGAAGGATGAAATTACGACTTTCCAAACTTTCGTTAAACCAAAAGCGTTGCTCTATATCAATATTGGCAAGTCTTGGAGATTTGGTGCTAATATTTTCCTGGATGATCCATTTCGACCAAGCGCCCATCACATAGTTCTGTACGAAGTTGGCGGTATTCGGATCGCTGCCATCGGCTACAACATAAAGAGGCCCTTTTTCAGCTGTCTGTTTTTCATACTCTGAAAAATAGAAGGGAAGGTTGACGTATCCATGTAATTTTCCAGATGTGATTTCATCTTGAAAATCATTTGTATGTTTATAAAGTTTTGGATCCAAAAAAGGAGAGTTTCGCATGGCTAGATAAAAACTTTGTGCATCCGAATTCATCTCTTCTAGTACCACGCCTATTTTCAAATCCTTCATATCTAAAGAAATGCCGACAGCATAGATGAAGAGAAGGAAAAATGGAAAAAATACAGAGATTAGCCAACTACTGGGATCACGTATAATCTGATAAAATTCTTTGATGACAAGAGCATGGATTTTACGGAGGCTGTTCACTTGGCCTCCTCATCATTTTTACTGCTGATGGCTATAAAGGCATCTTCGAGCGTTGGTGAGGGGATTTGCTCGGATTGGACGGATTTCTTTAAATTGTCGGGAGTGTCGATTATCATCAGCTTCCCTTTGTTAATCAGTCCAATGCGATCGCAATATTCTGCTTCATCCATGAAATGGGTTGTGATAATGATCGAGATTCCTTTGCTGACAAGGGCGTTGATATGGTTCCAAAATTCCCTACGAGTGATGGGATCAACTCCCGATGTAGGTTCGTCTAGGAAAAGGACTTCCGGTTGATGCATGATGGAACAGGATAAAGCAAGTCTTTGTTTATATCCTAAAGGGAGATTGAAGGTGCTGGTATTGATA
>DAOTHK010000104.1:0-2931 GCA_035447625.1 Chlamydiales bacterium | reverse complement strand
AGAAAACTTTAGTCGTATAATTTCTACGCATCTCTTTCAATATGCGGTCAGAACCTGATTGCATTGAAATATGAAAAGAAGGCATGCATTTTTCATTTTGCAGATAAACATCCAATAAACCCTCTGTAATATCTTCTGGATCAATTGAAGAAAGCCTAATTCTTTCAATTCCTTCAATACCACAAACAGCTTGAATAAGCGATGTCAGATCATCTTCATCCGTATGGTAATCCCCCAGATTGATTCCCGTTAAGACAATCTCTTTAAAACCTTTTTTAGAAAGGCCTTCAACTTCATGTAAAATATCCTTTTTACTACGGGAGATGGATCTTCCCCTTAAAAAAGGTATGATGCAATAAGAACAAAAACGATTGCATCCATCCTGAACTTTTACAAAAGCGCGGGTATGACCGTCAAAATCTTGAATTTCAAATCTTGGATATTCACTTTTTTCAGGAAATAAAATTTCCATCACCTCGGCTTTTTGCTCATTTTTCAAAAATAAAATATCATCAAATTGTTTTTTTAATTTCTCTAAATTTTGATCCGGAATGCATCCCATCATAACAAGCTTTGCTTGATGATGCAGCCTGCGAATTTTTTTCAGTTGCGCAATACTGGACTTCATTGCTTTTTCCGTCACAGCGCAAGCATTAATAATTGCAATATCAATAGCTTCCTCAGACTCTCTCCAGCCTAAATAACGAAATTGATCCTTTATAGCTTGGGACTCATATTGGTTAGCCCGACAACCGAAGGTGAATATTTTAAAATTTTTTTTTGCTTCTTTAAAAGTCATTTATGACAAAAAACCATTTGAGCTTATTTTTCTTCAACTAATATAAAGAAATCAAAGCTTTAAAAAAATGGAAAAACTAAAATATACTGAAAAAGCTTTTAAATAAGTAAACATATAATTTAAGGATTTCATTATGGACCAACAACAATCGATGTCGTTTATAACCACTGCGATATCCCTGTTTTTTGTATTCAACTCAATAGGTCAAGTACCGGTTTTTCTAGCATTACTTGCGCCATACGACCACGCTAGACAAAAAAAAATCATCGTTAGAGAACTTATTATCGCTCTAGTTATTCTTTTAATGTTCATCTTCTTCGGAAATGAAATATTACTAGTTTTAGGCATCAATCAATCAATCATCGGAATCGCCGGCGGTCTTCTACTAGTCTTAATCGCGCTAACACTTATTTTTCCAAAACATGATGATACAGAAGGATTACCAAAACACGAACCCCTCATCGTTCCTTTAGCCATACCTGGACTTGCAGGACCTGGAACCATTGCCTCAGTTATGTTGTTTGCAAACCAAGCAGGAACACTTGTAACAGCTGCAGCATTCTTCTTAGCATGGATCCCTTCTTTTATCTTAATTCTCAGCGCATCCTATATCAAAAAATTCTTAGGAGAAAAAGGAATGCAAGCTGTTGAAAGAATCGGCGGAATGATCATCTGTCTTATCGGTGTCAACATGCTGACCAAAGGTATCGTTGAACTTGTGAAATTGAATTTCTAAAACGATAAGAAAAAGCTATAATTTCATAAAAACCCCTTCCTTTTGAAGGGGTTTTTTCATTTTCAGGAATAAAAATATCAAACGCTTTTCAAATATAAGATAGTTTTTCTAAAAACACTTAAACAAAAGTAGCAAAAGTCCTAAAAAAAACCTTTGCTATTTATTACCCTCAAATACTTTTAATAAATCTTTTCTTAAAACACATTGATATTCCATCAAAAAGCATAAATCATTTTTTTAAAATTTCAATTAATTAATCAGTTAAATAATAATCTTGCCATTTCAAATAAAATTATAAGGAGAGTCATATGGGAATATCTTTAAATCCGGCAATCCAAGCACCACTGCCCACACCTGCACCATCAACAACAGAGTCGCTCGGCCCAGCTAGAATGCCTCCACAATTCCATCCTATGCAACAGCCTCAGACTTTTCAACTTGATCCACAACGTGTCACCTACATATACATCAATCCTACTCAACAACCTTTTTTCGAATCTTATCCAATTTTTCCAAATTATTATCAAACCCAACCTTTTATGATTCGTTCTGCATATCCGATTGTACTGTCTTCTACACATGCTTATGAAATTATTTATCCTCCTCTTCCCGAGCACCCCCCTTCTATATCTCTACAAGAAGCTCCTCCTTTTTCTCTATCTTCAGTGTTAACCACTGAACAGCCTAATGTGAGCTATCCTCATCTTTTAACTACAGTTATGAATAATCTTTATAAATCCCAATGCGATCGACTGATACCACCCATCCACACTCCATCAACTCTTTATCAAAAAGTGCATCTATTCAAATCTTATATGGATAATCTATTACCAAAAAATCATTATTCTTCTTTTCGAAAATGCCCAAAAGCTATTATCCCAAAAACTAAATCCTATCCTATTGCTATTGTTGAAGATCTTTTAGATCTTAATTTAGAAACAATAGAATGTTGCATCCTATTTACACAAGACTTAGAAATCATCATTAAAGAAATTTCAATTGATTATGGACAATACTTTATCACACATCAAACGACAACAAACTCTACGCCCATCAAAGAAAGTCTTGAAGACTTTTACATAAGACTACCCCAAAAAGATGATGAAAGCTGTTATTTATTAACAATTAAACAATCATGCAAAAAAAAGGAAAAACGCTAAAACAGCAATTGTTATCCCCTCTTTTTTAAAGAAAGATAAAGCATTTCAAACTGAAAGTCTCATGACAATTCAAGTAATGTTCTCTTTCAAACTCTTCTTTCCTGGGGGATAAAGAAAAACGATCATTATTGTTTTATCTCATATTTTTCTATGCGTGGAAGAAGAATTGTCGGAACTTCAACTTCCATTATAATGTCATTTTCCTCGTAGTCACTTGAAAAAACATGGCCTTCTTT
>DAOTHK010000103.1:0-3181 GCA_035447625.1 Chlamydiales bacterium | reverse complement strand
TTTAGTCTCTCCCCGCACAGCCCGAACAGAAATCGGTAATGAAGAATCTGTAATCAATGTCACTAAAGACTTCTTAGCCTCAACCTTATCTACAACCCCCACTAAATTGTTACCCACTAATACTGGACTATTTTTAGCCACTACAAGTCTTCCTAAAACATCATTATGATAATAGCCTACATTGATCCAAACCTGATCTGCTTCACATGTCAAATCTTTATAAATAATGCGTGCCGGCAAAGCTTGCAACTGACCTTCTAAAGTCTTAGACAACTCTTCAGCTCTTCTTAAGAAAAAGTCTTTCCAATACAAGTCCTTTTCATTAATTACTTTAATGTTTTTTAAATAATCAAATTGCTGTTCTATTCTCTCTTGGAATAATATCCATTCATTTACAGCTTTTATCTGATTATGCAATCTTGCATTTTCAAGTTTTAATCTTTGATTTTCTTCCGATAAAAAATAAAAATCTTCTTTAGAGCTAGAAGAAAAACCTCTAGCTGCAAATACCGGTTTCCATAAAGGATAAATGCTTGCAACAGAAAAAGATCTTAATTTATCTACAGCTGTTTTAGGAATCAGCAAAATTCCAACAAAATATAACGCTAGAAATAAATAAAAATTTGAGTTTTTCTGTTTCATTGAAAATACATAATTTTTTTTCTATTCTATCTAGACGAACTTTTAAAAGACAAATTTTCTTTTTTAAAAAAACCTATGTGGAAATAAAAAATAAAAAAACGTAATATCTTGAAAAACATGGGGCGTTAGCTCAGTTGGTAGAGCGCAACAATGGCATTGTTGAGGCCAACGGTTCGACTCCGTTACGCTCCATAATAAAAAGACATTATCAATGGATAATGTCTTTTTTTATGCTAAAAATAATTTACGAAGCTATTATGTTTAAAGAAAATATCAATTACTCAGCTTCTAGTAAGTCTAAAAATGCCTGCAACTGCTTAGATCTTGTAGGATGACGCATTTTTTTCAAAGCTTTAGCCTCAATCTGACGAACACGTTCTCTTGTTACTTTAAAACGCACTCCAACTTCTTCCAAAGTTTTGGGCTTTCCATCCAATAAACCAAATCTTTCAATCAATACAGTTCTTTCACGATCTGTTAAAGTTGAAAGAACTTCTCCCATCTTATCTTTTAAAATAGAATAACCAGTCGCTTCATCAGGAGACTCAATTGTCGTATCTTCTAAGAAATCTCCAAATTGACTTTCTCCACTATCCCCCACTTCTGCCTGAAGCGAAATAGGATGTTGAGCAATCTTATAAATTTCTCTCACTCTTTCAGGAGTTAAATTCAATTCTTTTGCAAGCTCTTCCGGTGTTGGTTCCCTTCCTGTTTCCATCATCAGTTTCTTCGCTCCACGAAGAACCTTATTGATAGTTTCAATCATGTGAACTGGAATACGAATAGTACGGGCCTGATCGGCTATCGCACGTGTTACAGCTTGACGGATCCACCAAGTAGCGTATGTAGAAAACTTATACCCTCTACGATATTCGAATTTTTCAACAGCCTTCATTAGCCCCATATTCCCTTCCTGAATCAAATCCAAGAAAGAAAGACCTCTATTGGTATATTTCTTCGCAATAGAGATAACAAGCCTTAAGTTGGATTCAACCATTTCCCTTTTTGCTTCTTGGGATTTATCCATCCAACGATGCAACATGCGAACATCTTTTTTAAATTCATCCAAAGATCTTCCTGCCGCAAGCTCTCTCTTATTTAATTTCCTTTTCGCTGCTAAAAGTTTTGCTGCAGCAAATTTATTCTTTTCAGATCTCGGTGTAAGTTCAATAATTTCCTTTTCCAACTGAAGAAAGCGTTCATATGCAGATAAAATAACTTCACCAAAGTCTTCGATGATATTATAGCGAAAATGAAAACGTCTTAGATATGCCTGAGAGCGGATACGACATTTTTCGATCTCTTCCAAAAGCTTCACTCTATCCGCTTTTTTTAATTCCTCATCCTTCAGTTTTAAAATAAGCTCTTCAAGCAAAACATCTTCTTTTTGAGTATACTCACACAATTTTGGAAGCAGTTCCAAATATTTGTTTTTATCCGTAATCTCCTTTTCAGCAACGATTTTATCAAATCGTTCCCTTCCTTCCATCAAATACCCAGCAATTGAGATAGATTCTCTTGAAGAATAACGAAAACGCATAATAATTTTTTCGATCTGAAATTGGGCTTTTTCAATTCTTTTGGAAATTTCAACTTCTTCTTCCCTAGAAAGTAGCGGAACAGATCCCATTTCTTTCAAATACATACGAACAGGATCATCCGAAGCTCCTTCAGAGCGTTTCGGCATAGTTTCCAGTTCTTTTGCTTCTTTCTTTCTTTCTTTTTGCCGATCTACTTCAGACTGATTTAAAATTTGAATATCCAAACCATTCAAATAGATCAAAATCTGATCAATTTGATCCGGAGCATCAAAATTCATTGGAAGAATATCATTTATTTCTTCATACGTTATGTATCCCTTCTCTTTAGAGATAGAAACAAGTTCTTCTACTTTTTGTTGATGCTGTGGATTAGAAAAAAGTTGTTGAGAGGATGATTGAGTCATGTTCTCCTAAGAAAGGTACAAATTGTTAAAAAGAAATCTATTTAAAAAAATTGTCCTTATTTTGTTATATATAGAGTGTTTATGTCAATATCTACTTTATAATCAATTAATTGATTCTTTCAAATAATATTTTTCATTAAAAAATCTTTTACATCATGTTGAAAAACTTCCCAATAAGATTTTGACGAAATACTGAAAATCGTTTATATTACAAAGTCTTAATGAAAGAAATTTAGAATTAATGAGGAACAATGGCTGAAGAAACCAAGAAAAAACCTAAAAAGCCTACTGCTTTAAAAAGAGAAATTCAAAACGAAAAGAAAAAGAAAAACAATAAAGCTTTCAAATCACAAGTTCATACTGCTATGCGCTCTCTAAAAGAAGCTCATGGCCAAAAAGAAAATGAAGAGATTTTAAAAGAAAAACTTTCAACAGTTTACAGCCTTCTTGACAAAGGTGTTAAAAAACACATTTTCAAAAAGAACAAAGCTGCAAGACTAAAATCAAAATATTCTTCTCTTTAATTAAAAGTTAATGAATGAGCGCTACCGCCTTTAGCAATAGCGCTTTTTCATATCCTTCTAAAGGAAAGCT
>DAOTHK010000102.1:0-3321 GCA_035447625.1 Chlamydiales bacterium | reverse complement strand
TGTTGCATTTTTTTCCTCGAAGCATAATCGGAATCTTTAATTCCAAATTTTAAAAGAAATTGTTCTATTTCTTTTAAATCTTCAGAATGATCATTTTCTATATAGGAAAGATCTTCTGCATTGATCATATGCGAGATCATAAAAGAATTTAAATCTTTTGGGCTTAATAAATATTGCTTTCCTATCAAATCGCACAAAACAATTCTATATAGCTCCCCTATGTATTTTCCTGAAATCAACTTTTCGACTTTTTGCTTAAAGGGATTATTTGAAGATGCATCTAAAATATCGTCGTAGAGATTCCTGGATAATTTATCAAAATTCCCCCACCCTGTATCAATAATCATTGATTTTTCAGAAAACGAGACATTTGAAATATTTTCAATCGCTTCAACATAACATGCATCTGTGCCGGTTCCGATAATTACTGAAATATTACAAAGTGAATTTTCAAAACTCTTAGCGATCAATGTCGCTACACCATCTGTGACAAGAGCTTTTATCTGTATGTTATCAATAGACTGTCTTTCCAAAGCCTGCTCCAAACATACTACGACATCCTTTCCTATCACATCATCGATTGCAAATTCCTTCGTCCAATTCAGCAAAATGCCTGATTTTGCATTTTCCTGCTTGATGGGAAAAGAAAAAGTAAATCCCAATTCAATTGCCTCATCCTCCAGATGACTTTCAATTAAAAATTGTTTGATTTTCAAGGCTAAGTCGTCAAAAAACAGATCTCCTGTGGATTTGATAATTTTTGAATCCAAAACATAACTTTTCTTATTCAAAATAGTAATCTTTTGGGAAGAATCTATCGATATGGCAACGATTCGAAAATTCGTCCCTCCCAAATCCAAAGCTAAAAATACACCTGGTGAAACAGCTGATATCTTATTTAAAAAAGAACGTGACATAAGCAAAGAGCTTTTTTCCAACTCCAAGCCTTTCTTCATTTCCTGATGAAATTGCCGCACTAGCACATATCCATCATCTTTGGAAAAATCAAAAAGCTTTTTCAGATTTTGAAGAAAAACATCTTCAAGATCGGCTTTATTCTCATATAGAAAAGGATTTTCATAAACAAAATTGATCTTCCCTGCTATACAAAAAACAGGCAATACTAATAAATATATCATTCTTTTCATCAAAATTTTCCTTAAGCTGAATAAATCTCCAAAGCATAAATCTAGAGATCTTTATTTTAAAGTCGCCAACTATGTAGCGATAATTTTTAAAAACCAATAGAATAATTCACAATTCCTGTCGCCGTTCCAAAAGCAAACGCTACAGCATAAGGGTTTCCGGCCACGCCTCCAACCATTAGTAAACCAGTTGCAACAGCTGGAATTAGATTGATTCCAAGTTGTGCATGCTTTATATCCCTTTTTTCATATTCTTTTCCAAAGACTAATTCAATATTGGGAATTGGCAAAAATTTGCGTCCCGGACAAGTGTAGATTTCAAAACCTATTCCCTTATATGACGACTCATGCAATTTGGATTCATATCTTAAAAAAGAATACTTCAAAGAGAGCCATGAAGCTTCAGTGAAATCTTTTCCTATTGAATTATACGTATTTCCTGTTAACGAAAATGCCATATAAGGAACACACATATTATACGAAAAAGAAAGATCCCTTCCTTTTTTATTATTCAGATACCTTGTTCTTTTTCCATAACCGATATGGGAAAGCATGAAACTTGAACCTGCTTGCCAATAACTATACGAATTAGGCTCTTCTCCATAACGATTCAATTTTTCGATTTCCTGCAAGGAAAGCTCTGGTAATCGAGGAGTTTTTTCTGCAAACAAAGCAGAAAAAGTCAAAATGATGAATGTTATATATTTCTTCATAAAATCCTCATAAAAAAAATTAAGACGAGAATAATACCTAATAAATCAAATAAAATCACGACTTTTAATAATTAACAGAAAAATAAATCAATAATTTTATTATTGATATTAACGTTTTATAATCATCCTACGAAATATCCTATAATCCATCTTAAGAGTTATCTTAATCAAATTTTAAATAAATTCTTGATAGAATTTTCAAAAAAGAGTTAACGTACCTAAAAATTAAAATTTTTTGGAGGTTTATATGACTATCGGTAAACATGATGTATCACAACGATCTCCAACTCCATATCCTAATTATTCAACCTATTATCCAAGTAGAGATGATTCTCGAACTTCTTATTTTCAAGATCAAATCCCACAAGAGCAAGCTCAAACCTATCCTATTGAAGGATGGAAACATCCTTTTGGTTTTACCTCCATACCAATAGCCCCTGAAACTCTCCAAAAAGCGGCAAACACTTTTCCAGATGGGAAAAAGCTATCCATCAGTTTTTCCAGGACAAATTCATCCAAATTTTTAGGCTATATTCCTATAATTGGAACAATTGTAGGCATTCAAAGACTTGTCAAGGGCATTTTTGAATTCATGCACTTTCGCAATGAAGGAATCCAAGAATTCGAAGACAGAAGCATCTTATGGATCACAAGAGGAATAATAGAATTATTCCCTATCGCAGGTGGTATTATTTGTTTGATCAATGACATTTTCGCAACCTGCTTATTTAATACAGAAAAAACAATTTTCATAGATAATTAATCATAAAAAAACCTTCCTAAAATATTAGGAAGGTTTTTTAAATATAACTGCTAAAAAAGTTTATTTTTTTCTAAAAGCAGGCTTTTTCTTTCTTTGAAATCTCTTATTAAAATCAGGTCTTGAAGATCTTGATGATCTTGAAAATTTTGAAGATTTGGAGGATCTAGATGATTTCTGCTTTTTCTGAGGGGCTAATCCTTCGATTTCATGGACAACAAAAGATTGCTCCGTAAATTTTTCAATTCGTCTTACCATTTCCTTATCACGATTGGAAGCAAATGACAAAGCAGTGCCATTAGCTCCTGCACGACCTGTTCTTCCGATTCTATGCACATAATCTTCAGGATTTTGAGGAAGATCAAAATTAATCACATGAGTAATGGAATCAATATCGATACCTCTTGCAGCAACATCTGTTGCCACTAAAAGATTAATACGACCTTTTCTTAAGTTAATCAAAGTCTGAGTACGTTTTCTCTGGTTCATATCACCATGCAAAGCACCTGCTTTGTGACCTTTTTCACAAAGTTCACCAACGAGTTGATCCGCATGTCGTTTTGTGGAGGTAAAAATAATCGCATTATATACAGAATTATCATTCAAAATATGATCCAAAAGACGGTTCTTATGATGTAAATCATCTACATAGTGCAATTTTTGATCGATATTTTCATGTTTTGTCTTTGCGCTATGAATAATA
>DAOTHK010000101.1:0-3335 GCA_035447625.1 Chlamydiales bacterium | reverse complement strand
AAAACCCACTTAATTATCAATTTTTCAAAAAAAGACTATCTATAATCTTTTTCAACACTGAAATCATATTCTGTAGGAACAACCCCTTTTTTATGATGATCTTCATATTCACAAGGAGCTATCCCTCCATAGGAAAAATATTTATCCCCTACACGCACGAAAGGTTTATCCACTTCAAAACCTTTATCAGAAGCCTCTCTTTTGACAAAATCTGTAATCAATTCCGAACAAATTTCTTTATCATAGCCCCTGGCTACATAAGTCTTTTCCAAAACCAGAACAGCCTTATTAAATCCTGGAGATTTATAATGAAATAATTTACCAATTCTTCTTGCAACGATTTTCCTCTCACTGTTTCGAATTAAAAACAAAGTAGCTTTTCCATTCAAAACATATCCAAGCAACGCTTGGATAAGACATGCTTCAAAAGAAGCATAATTCATACAAGACCCCGTTTCATTGCCAACTAAAAACATATCCGCCCAATCGGTTGAAACCTCCAAAGTACAACCAGGTTCAAAATCCGGATGTTCCAAAGGCTCGCTTATTCCTGATAAATTAAGGTAATTTTCAATAACATTATCTTGTATACCCTGTTGCTTCATCCTAACAAAATGAGGATCTTGTCTTCTAATCTCATCAATATCACCAATAATCAAATGCCTTAAAAAATATTGAAAAGCATCTAAAGTTTTTTTCTGCTCTTTTTTACTCATCTTATATAACGGATTTGTAGTTGTATTTTTGACTAGAGTATCGTGATATACCACAAGAGCATCATCATGCCCTCTTAATTTTCTTCGAATTTCATCATAAAAATTCGTCCACAAACGCCCATCTAAAAGACGGTTCATTTCATCAACATCCATCTCAAACATCTGGGAAAAACGATCTGTTATCAAATCTTCTAAATCAAAAAGATCTTCAGATAAAGAGTCCTGAGAGACCCCTTCTACCCTTTGAAAAACTTCATCCAATTGTGAAGTATCTACTAAAACAATCAATTGCTGAATATGTTCATGCAATATTTTAGCAAACTCTTTCGATGTATATCTATCTTTCTTCACAATAAAAAAACTTTTTAAGTATCTCCAAAAAGATTGCTTATGCTCTTGTGAAAGCAAATTCAGACATTGAAATATATAATGATGATCAATTACTTTATTTAAAAATGCTGCAGCAAAAACATGGGAAAAACCGTCTAATTGTTTTATTTCATGATAATCAAATAAATTAAAATAAATACCCTTTAGAAAAAAAAACATCTTTCTGAGCTGTTTTCTAGAAGCTGTTTCCAATTTAAAATCAGAATTTTCTTGAATAAGATTTGCATACACTTCCTTATATTGATCCCAATTTTTATAAAAATCGCCAAATAAGGTGTTAGATTGACTATTACAATCGAATACATTACGCAAAATAATTTCAAACAAAAACAAAACAAAATCTAGATCTTCTTCTTTCTTTTCAGCTAAAAGTCGACAAAACTCAAGAGTACTCAAATGAACCCTTTCTTTTTTAATCAACCATAAAGTCAACCGAACAAAAAGATCCTCAGAAGAATCAAGTTCCTTAATTCTGGGATAAACAACTTCACAAATAACTTTCCAATTACTTTTAAGATTTTTGAATAATTTATCCAAATGCATCTCCAAGGGAAGCTCTTCGTAATTCTCGATCAATTCAATATTGCCAGATTCCATTGCCATTTCAATCACATGTTGCTGTTCTTCAAAATTTAAAGAAAAATATTTAAAATTTTGATAAAAATCCCTTATAGCTCCCTTTTTTATTAACCGAAGAGCAAGTTGATACTGTTTTGCCTTCGGATATCCTGAAAATAAATAAAAGTATTTTGGGATATTCCAAAATTGCGACTTTTGTAAAAAAGAATCGATAATAAATTCATGCAGTCTTTCACCTATTGAAAATTGATCAAAATAGGGAAGAACTTTGTGTGCGTTTTTCGTCTGCAATAATAGCAAAAAAATCATTTCTTCAAAGGTTTCAGGCATAAGCACATCTTCTGGAAGACAAAGAGTGACGTCATCTATCGAAAAATCTTTAAAATCTGATAAATGAGAACAATATTTTGCTATAAGATATGCTTTTTCCGTATGTAAGATCTGTTCAATTAATATCCATTTCTGATGTTGATCAAGAGAGATTCTTGTAAATTCTTGCAATAATTCTTCAATAAGCCCCATCTCTATCATTAACTCTGTTACAACAAAAACATTCCGATCTGAGCTTATAAAATATTGATATATCGTTTTTAATGCATCTTGAACATGCATTCTCTTCAAATAAACTATTTGCGTTCTCATCATTTGCTTATAAGCGATAAGATCCATCTGTTCATAACAATTGTGAATTCTATCGATACAACGTTCCATCCATTTTACCTTAACAGATTCCGGCATAAAAAAACTGAACAGATAACTTTGAGCATCTGACAAATATCTTTCATACCATCTTAAGGAAGGACTTGAAGAAAAGTTGCAAGAGACCATGTAAAGAGAAGGCATAATCGAAATATGTTAATTAAAAGCTAAGCATCATAATAACGATTCTATTTTTTGCAAAAAACAATCTCAAAATTTAAAAAAAACATTTTAATGTTTAACGATTTCATATAAAAATATAGAAAAATGACATCAAGGAATCATGAGATGAAAATCATTGTCCCAAAAGAATCCGCACCCGAAAAAAGGGTTGCTCTCACACCAACTGTTGCAAAAAAAATAATTGCACTTGGGTGTGAGATTTATATCGAAAAAGGTCTTGGAGAAACAATTTCCGTTTCGGATCAAGAATACCAAAAAGCTGGTGTACAAATAGCATCAAGCAAGGAAGAGCTTTTTAAAAATGCAAAAATCATTTTAAAAGTTCAAAAACCCACTGAACAAGAATTATCCTTAATGGATGAAGGATCCATTCACGTAAGTTTTTTAAATCCTTTTTATGAAAAAGAGCTCATCGCAAAAATCGCAAAGAAAAAAGCTACAGCTGTAAGCCTTGAGATGATGCCGAGAACAACAATTGCTCAAAAAATGGACGCTTTAAGTTCTCAAGCCAACTTGGCAGGTTATGCCGCAGTACTTCGTGGATCTGAAAAACTCAACATCATCCTTCCTATGATGACAACACCTGCCGGAACAATCTATCCAGCAAAAGTTTTTATCATCGGCGTAGGTGTTGCAGGCCTTCAAGCAATTGCAACAGCAAGACGCTTAGGTGCCCAGGTATATGTATTTGATGTCCGCTCTGCTGTAAAAGAGGAGGTTCAAAGCCTGGGCGGTAAATTTGTGGAAGTCGAAGGAGCTGTTGAAGAT
>DAOTHK010000100.1:0-3358 GCA_035447625.1 Chlamydiales bacterium | reverse complement strand
ATTTCTCTTTTGGTTATCAAATGCGAAAAACTCCAAGAGAAACTGCACCTTATCGATTTCATTTATCCATGAATATGGAATTATAGATTATTTCTGTTAGAATTTTTGCATTTTATTAAAATTCATAAGATAATAATTATAGTAAATTTCATAGAAAATTAAAAATGTTGAAGAAAAAAGTTAAGTGGTTTTTTTTTGGTTCGGTAGTTTCTATATTAATTTTTTTTATAGGGGTTACAACTTTTTCATTAAAAACGTCTTCAAGGTATTTTATTAATGCTATTGTAGAAAAAAAATATCATGCCAAAGTTTCCTTCGATAAGGTTTTATTTAAAAAACGAAAATTTATTCTAAAAAATGTTTCTGTTGAGCATGCACAGATAGAAGATGCGAAGATAGAGAAAATTGTATTATCGATTGTTCCAAAGTGGACAAGTTTTTCTTTTTCAACAAAACTAAAAATTATCAAACCCCAAATTAAGATAGAAAAATTACCTGCAAATTTTTCTTCGTTTCAGTTGTCATCTAAAAAATCCTCTCAGAAATCTTTGATTAAAACTCTTCTAATTGATGAAGGACAAGTAATTATTGGGGATGAGAAGTTTCATTTGGAAGCTTATATTTCTCCAGAAATTGAGACTTATAAAATTGAAAAAACTCCTGAGAAAAGAGCTATAATCCAAATGAAGATTTTTGAAGGAAGTGCTCATATCAAAGCATTTTTTCATAAGTTTGATTGGTCATTTAAATTAGACAATTTTTTTCATAAAGATTTTCAAGTTATTTTGCAAAAAGCTTGTATTACAGGCGATATTCAGTTTGAAATGCAAAAAGGATTATTTCGAAATGTTAAAACGTCATTGAATATTCAAGATTTGCAGTCATATATTCCCTATACGAAGAATATAATGAAAATAGAAAATGTTTCTTGTTTTATTGATAATTTACAGGATCAGTACCTTTCTTTTTCTGATTTATTGACAAATGCTATTTGGAAATTGGAAATAGAAAATGGTATGATAGAGCAACTTGATTTGGCGATTTCTGAGTTGTTTGGAGAATTTTCGTATCATCCGGCGGCAGGTCCTAAGTGTAATTTTATTTCGAAAGCAAAATATAAGGATCAGCCTTTTGATTTTAATTTTAATGGAAAGGCTTTTTCTAAAAGTTATGAGAAAAATTGGTTAAAATTGCTTTTTTCATTTAATTTTCCTAAAAGGAACTCAGAGATTGTTGCTTTTGGTGTAGATCGTAAAAAGGAAGGTTATTTTTTAGAAGCTGAGTTACAGAATCTAAATGAATTAGAGACAGGGTTTTTATACTCTATTTTCTTAAATTTCCCACTTAAGTTACCTAGAATAGACGTTGAAAGAGCTAATATTTCAGGACAATTAAAATTGAATTGGAATAGGGAAAAGATTCATTTTTTTAATTTCTCAAATGTTCAAATGAAAGAGATTAAGCTTGCAAGCGATAAATATGGTAGGATAGACATTGAATCAATCGATGGGACAATTTCATATGATCATCAGAAAGTGACGAGCGATTTAGATATAAAAAATGCTAGCTATGCATTAAACAAGCATTTGTTTTTTAAAAATTTTGATGGAAAATTATTGATTGAAAATCATGTGATTTTACCATCGAATTTTTCATTTCATTGGAATGGTGTTAGGTCAGAGATAGCCTTGTCCGGACCTATGTATGCTATAAATGCCTCATTAAAAGCTGATGGAAATGTTAATTCTTTTGGATTGATGGGAGAAGATGCATTTGCTATGCAATTTGCATGCACTTTCAAATCAAAACATATTACATTTTATGGAAATACCAAGATTTTTTCTCAAAAAAGCGATTCGCAAATCTTGTCTTTTGGTGGTGAAATAGATGATCTTGCAAAAATTTTTACATGTAAAAATTATCAAATTATTAAAAGAGCTTGGCTTCGTGCCGATCATATCCAGTTAGATACGATTCCAACAAAATTTCTTGTTAAAGATTTTAAAATGCAAGGAAAGACGAGTATTTCTGCTTTTTATGAAAATGAGAAATTGAATATGGAAGTTCAAGGTAATGATTGGAAGGTGGATTCTAAAATTATGCAATTGGATCTTGGAGTGATACAAAGAAAGTCATTGATGCCATTGCACCAGGGAAGTGGAGTAATTCTAGTTTATAATTTTAGAAAAAAACAGTGGGATATTGAACTGGATTCATTCGATGCTAAAGTATTGTTGAAACAATTTAATCTTCTTTTTGATGTTCAAAAAGCTTCTCTATCGATGAAGAATAAACAATTGATGATTGCTTTGCCAAAAGTTCTTTCAAATAATGTCCTTTTTGGTGGAGGTATTTCTTTTGATTTATCAACAAATGAATTTTTTGATTTGAAAATTATCGCAAGTAAAATTAATGGAGATATACCCTCTTCTATATTATTTTTAAAAAGTTTTGGATTGAATTTTGATTTTCTTCAAACAGCTCAAGGGCTTATTCAAAATAAGGGAAAAGGTTTTTGTTTTTCAGGAAGATATTATAAAGATCATGCGGAGATTGATTGGTCTGTTGATACGAATATTCAATTAAAAGATTTGCCATTTGAAAGATATGGTAACCTTCAAAATGTTTCGACCGATTTTAATTTTACTTCAAAAGATCAATTGATGCGATTTGTTCAATTTCAAGGGGAATGGAATTTAGGTAATGAAATATATTATTTTCGTATTCCAACAGCAGAAAAGAGAAAAAATGCATATGTATTTGAAGCTGTTTTAGAAGATTCTATTCATGAAATTGGCTATTTGAAATGTAAAGCAAAAGAAGATGATATTGATCGAATTATCGTAGAGGTAGATCCGCTCTCTCATATTATGTCAGCTCCTTTTCAGGTGAATAATCTTGTTACAAATCGTCGATTTATTCCAAAAAGTGGATCTATTCAATATTGCAATGATCAAAAATTGTTTTTTTCCTCTTTTGATTCTTTTATAAATTTTCCGAAGCAAATGGAATCTATTCATGACCTCTCTTTTTCTTTAGATTTTGATATGCAAAATGCTTTTAAATTTATGGGAAAAGTTCAGCATAGTGGTTGTGTAAAAGATCAATTATTTGAAATAGTTGGAAAATGGGAGAGATCCGTTTGCACAGTTCAACATTCTTCTTTGGGAGATGTACGATTTCAAGGTGATTTTTTCTTTTTAAAAGATGGTACAGAATGTCGTAGTGGCGTTTTTCATTATAAAAATAAAAAATTAGCTCATCTAAATGGAAAATATTTAAATAAGGAGAAAAGATTTCAGGGAAAGTTGGATCAGCTCTTTTTTGATTTAAAGGATATTTCTACTAAATATAATTT
>DAOTHK010000099.1:0-3462 GCA_035447625.1 Chlamydiales bacterium | reverse complement strand
CCACTTATCAATAAAGACTATGCTTTCAATCGAAAAATCCCCATGACAGAAAATGTAAAAAATGCCCTATCTCACATACTTGAAATACCTACTTCTAAAGAATGCGGATTTATTCCTCCCGCTCATCTTAAACATAAAAAATTTAAAAACCGTATTGTGATCCATCCAACATCCGGCAACCCTCATAAAAATTGGACTAAAAATCGTTATATCAATCTTGCTAAAAAATTACGCAATATCGGCATGCAACCTGTGATTGCCGTCAGTCCCAAAGAAAGAACTCACTGGCTATTTTTGCAAAATTTTGGAATCGACGTACCTTTATTCCACAAACTTGCTGATTTTGGCTCCTATATTTATGAATCTTCCTTGGTTATTGGCAATGACTCTATGGCAGGACATCTAGCCTCCCTTTTCCATATCCCCACGCTCATACTCGCTGGAAAAGAGGAGCATATGAACCTATGGAGACCCGGCTGGCTAAAAGGAGAGATAATCCACGCACCAAGATGGATGCCCAATATTAAACGCTTAAGACTCAAAGAAAATGGTTGGCAATACTTTTTATCCACAAAAAAAGTATTAAAAAGAGCTTTGAAAATCCACCAATCCTCCCAAAACACCGTTTAATGTAACTAAAATCTTTATATTTAATTACTAACTAAATATTTAATAATATTAATTGAATTCAAAATCAAATTAATATTATTATAAAAATATAAGTTAGTTTAATTAAGAGGTTTTAAATGAAAGATCCTGGACATCACATGGCTAAATTTATACGTAAGTATACTGATATCCAAGAAGATAAAGATACAACCTATAAAGAAGAATTCAATAAAGAAAAAAGCGAAGAACAAATCAAAAAGCAAAAAAGAGAAAAAAGAAAAAAAGAACATACAGTCGAAACACCTCATTTAAAAAAATCTAAAGAAGAAAGAAATCTAGAAGAAAAAAAGCGCACACCCCAAATACGCGAAAGATCTCATAAAACACCTTTTTAATTTTTGCAATAATTGTGATCTTCGAATTATCATGTATATATAAAATACATGAATGAAACATGAAACGAATTTTTCACATATCCGATTTACACCTATCAAAGCTAACATTAAATCCAATCCACTTCTTTTCAAAACGCTGGCTAGGAAACTTAAATCTCTTATTATCAAGAAGGAAGAAATTTACCTCAGAGCCGATCAACGCCTTTTTACAATGGGCTAAAAAAGAAAAACCCGACTATATCATTATTACTGGAGATTTATCAACAACCTCTCGATCAAGAGAATTCGAAAAAGCGCTGCATTTTGTAAAAACCCTTGAGAGATTCAATATCAAAGTATTACTTCTTCCAGGCAATCACGACGTCTATACGAAAAAAGCTTTTGCAAAAAAATTATTTTATACTTTTTTTCCCAAAGACCCTTCCAATGAAATCGGTGTTGAAAAAGTTCAATTAGATGATCATCTTTGGTATATTGGGATAGATTCAGCTATTGCCACTCCTCTTTTTTCCTCAAGAGGACTTTTTTCTATCAAGCTTGAAAAAGCTTTGCATAAAACCTTAGCGAGCATCCCGAAAGAAGATAAAATCATCCTAGCCAATCACTTCCCCTTCTATCAAAAAGGATCGATCAGAAAAAAATTAATCAGAAAAGATTCTCTAAGACATCTCATCGAAGAACATCCCAATATCTTTTTATATCTACACGGCCATATCCACAAACACTATATTGCAGATCTGCGCAGCCAAGAACTACCTATCTCCACCGATAGCGGATCTCTTGGTCATGTTCATAAAGGATCCTTTAATGACATTATGATTTATGACGACCATTTGACAATTAGAAAAATCGCTTGGAACAAGCAAAAAATCCAATTTGAAAAAAGTTATAAAAGAGAGTATCCCCTATGAAAAGCCCCTGGTATGAAAAAGGTCTAAAATTCAAATGTCAAGGTTGTAGCGGTTGCTGCCAAGGTTTTGAAGGATACGTCTGGATTACAAAAGAAGATGTTGAAAAAATCTCAACTTTTTTAAATATCTCACAAAAAGACTTTCTTAAAAAATATACCCGCCTTTGCTTCGGAAGACTTTCTCTGATTGAAACAAATAACAATTATGCCTGCGTTTTCTTAAAAGATCAAAAATGCCAGATTTACCCTGTTCGCCCCGTCCAATGCAAAACATTCCCCTTTTGGACGCATAATCTGACTTCAAAAGAGCAATATGACAAATTAAAAGAATCCTGTCCTGGTATCCATCACCCGGATGGAAAGCTTTTCTCTTTCGAAGAAATCGAAGAAAAACGTTACATAACCGATGAAGTTGATTATTAAGCTAAAATCATTTGAATAGTTCTCTTCTAAAGACTAAGAAGAACAAAATCATAATTTTTTTAAAAAAATTTTTAATTTATCCAATTTACATTCCTAACAATTTCCCTTTACTTTTTTATTACTCAATTGAACAATAAAGACTTAAAAAATAAAAGATTAGGATCGACATGGATCAAGAGATTTTTCAACCTTTTGACAAAACTGTTAAGCAAAATATTCAAAATTGGCTCGAAGGCTCATACGATGAAGCAACGAAAAACGAGATTAGAAAAAAGCTAAAATCAGACCCTAGTTGCCTTGTCAACGCTTTTTATAAACCTTTAACTTTTGGGACGGCAGGAGCGCGTGGCATTATGGGAATTGGTACCAACCGTTTCAATAAATACACTATTCGATCTATGACGCAGGGTGTTGCAAACTACATAAAAAAACAAAATTTTGAAAACCCCTCTGTTGTTATCAGCTATGATAACAGAAATAATTCCCATTTTTTTGCTGAACAAACCGCAAGAGTACTAGCCGCCAATGGAATCCATGCCTATTTATTTGAAAATCTAAGACCAACACCTTTGCTTTCCTTTGCTTGTCGCTTTAAGAGATGTTCTGCCGGCATTATGATCACAGCTTCCCATAATCCCCCTGAATACAACGGTTATAAAGTTTACTGGTCAGATGGAGCACAAGTTCTTCCTCCACATGATGTAGGAATTATCAATGAAGTAGAAAATATTGAAGATCCTTCACAAATTGAAATAGCCCCCATCACAGATCAGCATATTGAAAAAATCGAATCGGAGCTGGATCATGTCTATATTGAAGCGATACGACCACTTCAATCCTATAAGGAAGTCAACCACATTGATGGAAAAAACCTTAGCATCGTTTATACCAACCTTCATGGAACAGGTATTACAATGATTCCAAAGGCTCTATCAGACTGGGGTTTTTCCAATCTTCATCTTGTAACAGAACAAATGGAGACAAATGGAGATTTCCCTTTTGCAAAAAAACCAAATCCGGAAGAAAAAGAATGCCTTGAACCAGGCATCGAATTGATGCTTAAAGAAAAAGCGGATGTGATGATCGCAACAGATCCTGATGCGGATCGAATGGGTGTTGTTATCA
>DAOTHK010000098.1:0-3467 GCA_035447625.1 Chlamydiales bacterium | reverse complement strand
AGTTCCTTTTGCAGATAGACCTGTTTCAAATTCTTCCAATAATCCTTATACAAGACAGGTTTTTGCAAATTAGAAGGCCTATAAACCAAATAATGCTTTGTTGAGACATTCAAATCTCTCATTTTCTGCAAAGTTTTTGAATCCACAAAACGAAGAGAACTTAAAACATCTTCGAATACATTGGCAATCATGTAAAAATCTTCATAAGAAGCTGTAGGAAATCTTTTTTCCCAATCATTATTATTAGTTAGATAATCATTAAAAGCGTAAACCATTTGCTGAGCTTTGCCGCCATCTATTTGATAGATGGTTCCAATATCCCGAGCCGCTTGTTCTTTTAGCAAAAGAGTCGACTCTTCATCAGGAAATTCAAAATCCACTTGAGATACAACATATTTATTTGCAATCGTATCTAGTTCAAGCATTTCTACTTTTATTTCTTTGATATGGAAAAATAGAGTTAAAAAAATAAGAGCAAGTAATCCCAACATCAGACGATAACCAAAATCATTATGCAATAACTTTTCTTTCAAAGTCATTTTTCGATTTTTTTTAATTATCGGATCATTCAAAGGCATAGAAACCCTTATTATTTATTTCTTTTTCTAACTTTAAAATACCATATTAAATGGTATATTTCAAAAATATTGCTAATATTTTAATTATTCTTATAGATAATTTTTTTTCGAAAACCCTTCATTCTAACACAAACGGCTTGACTTCAAGTGGTTAGATGTTATTTTAAGATTCATCTTATTATGGATTTTCTATTTTCTCTTTACCGGAAATGCAAATTATTAAAAAATAGAATTTTATATTATAATTAATCAAAAATGATCCATTTATGCAAGATTCATACCAAGCATTAGCAAGAAAATACCGCCCCCAATTATTTCAAGATGTCATAGGACAAGATGCAATTATCAAAACTTTAAAAAACGCTTTAAAGTCTAATCGAATTTCTCATGCCTATCTCTTTACAGGAACCCGGGGTGTTGGAAAAACCACTCTTGCAAGATTGTTTGCAAAAGCCTTAAACTGCAAAAACTTAAATGAAAATCATGAACCTTGTAACCAATGCCAATCCTGCAACGATATCGCATCTGGTAGGGCTTTTGACGTTATCGAAATTGATGGAGCTTCCAATCGTGGAATCGATGATATTCGTCAAATCAATGAAACTGTGAATTATGCTCCAAGTCTTGGTAATTATAAAATATACATTATTGATGAAGTCCATATGCTGACAAAAGAAGCTTTCAACGCTCTTTTAAAAACTTTGGAAGAACCCCCTGAAACCATCAAATTCTTCTTTGCAACAACTGAACCGCATAAAGTACTTCCAACTATCTTGAGTCGTTGCCAAAGATTTGATCTAAAAAACATTTCCCAGAAAGACATCCAAAAGACTTTGATAAACATCTTAAATGATTTCAATCGAGAATATGATGAAGAAGCTATTCATTTAATCAGTGAATTTGCCGATGGCAGTATGAGAGATGCAGAATCTCTTTTAGACCAACTACTATGTTTTGAAGAAGGTAAAATAACTCATCACACTGTCACAGATAGTCTTGGAATCTTATCTCATGATCTATTTTTTGAACTCGATAATGCCATCCATAATCAAAAGATTGAATTCATCTTCGATCTAGTCCATAAAATTATCGACAGTGGAAAAGATCTTGGTGCTTTTATTGAAGATTTAATCGAGCATTTTCGTTTTCATCTTCTAGTTAAATTGGATAAAAAACAGTATTTAACCTGTTCAAAAAGTCGCAAAGAAAAATATTTAAATTCTTCGTTCTCTTTAAAGCACCTGATTCAAATTTTTGAAGTTTTAATGAAAACATCTTCAAATATTTCAAAATCGCCGCATAAAAAAGCAACTGTTGAAATGATGCTTCTTGAAATTTTCAAAATGCAAAATGCTATTCCACTTGCTGATATCGCAAAAAAACTATCTCTTTTAGCACAAACCCCACAAACAGAACCTATCAACACATCTTCTCAAACACCTTCCCCATCTCTTCAAACTGAAATCACAAAAGAGCCTAATCAACCTATTTCAGAACCTTTAGAAGAAACACCTCAAAAACCTATACCGCCTCAGACAAATAACCCCCTTCTCAAACACCCTCAAAGTCATTATGATACTCTAATGCGATTTGCCGCAGTAGAACTCGAAGGAACATTAAAAAAACAAGGAGAATAATCCATATGGGATCCGGATTTGCAAAAATGAAAAAACAAGCACTTCAGATGCAAAAGCAAATGCAACAAATGCAAGATGAATTAAAAACACAAGAAATTCACGCAGAAGCTGGAAACGGACTTGTCAAAGTTACAATGAACGGCGAAAAAAAACTTCAAAAAATATCAATTGCAAAAGATTGCGTTGATCCAAGCGATGTCGAAGGATTAGAAGATTTAATTCTAAGTGCTATGCAAAACGCTTACGAAAAAGCAGATCAAAACAGTAAAACGCCTTCTATGCCTTTTCCCTTTTAATCATCTAACCAAAAGGGCTTGATCAACAAGTCCTTTTAATTTTTCATAATGCATTTTTCGAATTTCATATTTAACGCTTGGTATAGCTCTAGGAGAAATAGAAAAAGCAGTAATACCCATTCCTATCAATATTTCTAGACTTTGAGTATCAGATGCCATTTCACCACAAAGAGTCAAAGGAGTATTCTCCTTTTGAGCAGCTTCAATAATAATTTTAATAATTCTCAAAACACTTGGATGAACTGTTGTGAAAAAGTGGCTTGCATATAGACTTGTACGATCAGCTGCCAAGGTATATTGCGCCAAATCATTAGTGCCAATAGACATAAAATCCACTTCTTTTGCAATCATATCTGCCATGATCGCAGCCGATGGGATTTCGATCATGCATCCCACTAAAATATTTTCATTAAAAGGAATTTTTTCCTTTTTCAATTCCAGTTTAACTTCTTCAATCACTTTTTTAACTTCTAAAACTTCTAAAAGATCAGCTACAAAAGGAATCAATATTCGGATTTCTCCATAAGCACTAGCTCTTAGAACAGCTCTGATTTGATTTTCTAAGATCAACTTTTCCTTTAATAAATAACGAACTCCGCGACATCCTAAAGAAGGATTCATTTCATCTAAATCTAACTGAGACTTTTCTGCACTAAGATCAAAAATGCGAATGACAAAAGGTCTTTTTTGTAATTGTATTGCAATCTTTTGATAAACTTCGAATTGTTCTTCTTCAGTAGGGATTCGTTGGTGATTGAAAAATAAATATTCCGAACGAAAAAGGCCGATACCTGTAGCATTTTGCTCAATTAAAAAATCGATATCTTGAAATGTTTCCAAGTTTCCAAATAACTTTATTTGTCTTTGATCCTGCGTTTCTGATAATAAATTAGTTTTTTTCAAAAGTTCTTGATAAATACCTTGGATCTTTTCATTTTCTATTGAATATTGCTGTA
>DAOTHK010000097.1:0-3503 GCA_035447625.1 Chlamydiales bacterium | reverse complement strand
GATCATTAAATCGATCATGCTTTGTTTCTTGTCTATCGGAATGGGATAGATCCCAGCAAAGAAATTAAGGTTCTGTTTGACGGTCATATTTTCATAAAGAGAAAATTTTTGTGCCATATAACCGATCTTTTCGCGTGCTTTACAGGAAAAATTTTTGATGGAAAGGTTGGCAATTAACGCGTCCCCATCAGTTGGTTTGAGCAGTCCGCAAAGCATTTTAAAAGTTGTGGATTTGCCGGCGCCGTTGGGTCCTAATAATCCGAAAATCTCTCCACGATTGACGTTGAAGGAAATATTATTGGCAGCTGTAAAATCTCCAAAGCGCTTGGTAAGTCCTTTGACTTCAATAACACTTTGGTGATTTTCTTTTTTCTCAGCATTTAACTGCGTCAAAGGAGATTCAACATTGGTAACTCCTCCTAAAATATCCATGAAAGCATCTTCGAAACGAGGAGGCGTGGCTATAATTTCTCCATTTACAATTTTTTGGATATTCTCCGGATTGGAATCTTTTTTTATTACCAGGCGTACCGAATTGCCTTGAATAACTCCATCGATTAGTTGATTTGTTTTTAATGCCTCGGATAAAGTAGTTCTTTTATCTATGTCATTATTGGAAAGTAAAAAAGTGCGATCTTTTAATTTTTCAGTAAGTTCTTTCGACGCACCATAGTAGAGAAGGTTTCCTTCATTTAAAATGATTGCATCATCGCATTTTTCAGCTTCATCGAGATAAGCCGTGCTCCAAATGATGGAAATGTTTTCATCGGATAGTGAGGAAACCATTTTCCAAAGCTCTCTTCGTGAAAGGGGATCGATTCCGACACTTGGTTCATCCAAAAGCAAAAGTCTGGGAGTTCTTAATAAAGTGCAGGCAAGACCTAGCTTTTGTTTCATTCCACCGGAGAGGTTCTTGGCAAGGCGGTTGGTGAACGGTTTGAGTTGGGTGAACTCTAAAAGATATTCAAATTTTTTTTCTTTTTCTTCTTTAGAAAGAGATTGCAACTTAGCGTATAGGTTTAGGTTTTGCATGACGGTTAGATCTTCATAAAGCCCGAACTTTTGTGGCATATAGCCGATTAAATCATAAATGGCATGTGCATTTTTGATTGTATCATTGCCTAAAATTTGGATATCGCCATGGGTTGGTTTTAAAAGACCTGCCATCAATCTGATTAAAGTGGTTTTCCCGGCGCCATCCGGCCCTAGAAGTCCGATGATTTTTCCTGGGGGGATTTGCAGATCAAGGGTATTGAGAGCAAAGGATTTTCCATCATTGAAAGATTTTTGTAACTTTTGAATCTGGACAATCATTTGCTCTTGTGACATGGATTTTCTCTAACGATTTTTTTCTTGTAATTCGATAGTAACCGGCATGCCTTGTCTTACCCACTTGTCGGGATTTTCCAAATAAACACGCAACCGATAAACAAGATCGGTTCTAAGTTTTAAGGTTTCGACAGTTTTGGGAGTAAATTCGGCAACAGGGGAAATGAATCCTACATGTCCTTTGTAGGCAATTCCTGTTTGTGAATCTGTATAAATATTTGCGGGCATCCCCGGGTAGACTTTTCCAAGGTTGGGCTCATCGATATAAGCTCTTACCCAGACAGGTTCTTTGACAGATAGGGTATAAACAGGTTCTCCGATATTGACGACTGTACCGGGTTCTCTGATTCTTGTTAGAATAGTTCCTTCTGTTGGAGCAAATATCTGGGTATCTGTCAGGTTGGTTAAGGCACTATCCAAAGAGGCTTTGGCAGCTTCAAAAGAGCTTTTGGCAGTTTTTAAATCAAAAAGGGCGTTGTCATAATCTTCTTTGGAGATTGCTTCAGAGTTTACTTTGAAGCGTTTTTCAAAGTGAGCTTTTGTTTTTTGGTAAACAGCATAAGCTTCTTTCATCTTAGCTTCGGCATTAGCTACAGCTTCTTTGTAAGGGATTTGATCCAAAACAGCCATCAGATCACCTTTTTTAATTTCATCACCTTCATCAAAAAAAAGCTTCTCAACACGTCCGTAGACCCTGAATCCTAAATCCGCTTGTCGGATGTCGACATTTCCATATAACGTAATTTGATTATTGTTCCCATCGATTTTGGATATGATATAAATGCCAAAAATAATACCTGCTATGATTATAAATGCGTAACTTGTTAGATGTAATATTTTATTTTTCATGATAACCACCCCTTAAATTCGACTATTATAATATTTATGATAATAATCAATTGAAAAGGGGAATAATTCACTAATAAGATTGTATTTAAATTTCGCTTGAGGCTAGAGGTTTTATGCCGATAGCTAAAGCTCCCATGGAATGAACTCTTTCAGCTTTTGGAAAACTCATGTAAATAGCAATTCCCTCTTCAAGAGTTTTTGCAAAGGGAAGCATGTTTTTAAGGCCTTCGTTTTCGAGCATTTCTTTGAAGCTTGAATAATGATGAATATAGGTAATTTCGCAGGTAACCCATTTTTTAGTAGGCGCATGATGAAGACAGATGATTTGTCCTATTTTTAATTCCCTGTGGGATGGAGAAGCTATTCTTCCTTCAGCTTTTTTTGATCCGTTTGCTATGCATTCGATGTATGGTTGCGCAGGTGAATTGATCATTTTTAATATTTTAGAAGGTTTAGGTCCTTTGATATAGGAGGGGATATTCATGAGTTTACTTCGTTGTTATTGAACATGATTTTATATCAAAATATTATTTATTTTTAACTCTTATGATATTTTTAGAGATGTTTTGATGAATGGATTTATATTTTATAAGCATGTATCATGCGAAATAATAATAAAATTAGAATGAGTTATGAGTCAAAAAAACAATTTATTAGATGGTTCTATTTTTAAGTCCCTTATTAGTCTGGCAGTTCCTATTATTTTTGCAAATATCTTGCAGACGACTTATCAATTGATAGATACTTTTTGGGTAGGAAGGCTTGGAACGGATGCGGTTGCAGCAGTTTCCATTAGCTTTCCTGTCATTTTTTTGATTATTTCTTTAGGGGGTGGTTTGGTGATGGCAGGTGCCATTTTAATTGCCCAGTATAAAGGAAGTTCAAATCGAAAAGCTGTTAATCATATTGCTTCTCAGACATTTGTGATGGTTGTTGTGATTTCTATCGTATTGGCTATGATTGGATATTTACTTTCTCCTTTAGTAGTTCGGTTAATGGGCGCGGACACAAAGGTTTATACTGATGCTGTTCTTTATATGAGGGTATCATTTCTGGGGATGATTTTTATGTTTGTTTATATGGCTTTTCAATCCCTCATGAGGGGAGTGGGGGATGTAAAGACTCCTTTATATATTGTTTTGGGGACTGTTTTTTTGAATCTGGTTTTGGATCCTTTGTTCATTTTTGGATATGGGATATTTCCAGGATATGGAGTGACAGGAGCTGCAATCGCGACGATTATAACGGAAGGACTTGCGGCTTTGATAGGATCTTTTCTTCTTTTAAAGGGAAGGTATCATATCAAAATATCTTGGAAGGATTTG
>DAOTHK010000096.1:0-3533 GCA_035447625.1 Chlamydiales bacterium | reverse complement strand
CTTTTCTTTTTAACCTTTGAAGAAGCCTTTGACTTTATCGAAAAAAGATTTTTTTCGTGGGTAATTTGAAGGAGTTAGAAGCTCTTCAAATTTTTGTAGAAGTTCTTTTTGTTCGCTTGTCAGTTTAACAGGTGTTTCTACGATGATTTGTACGAGAAGATCTCCTTGTCCTTGGTGGTGAACATTTGGAAAACCTTTTCCGCGAACTCTTAAAATTTTTCCGCTTTGTGTTTCAGCGGGGATTGTGATGCGACAGGTATCTTCGAATATAGTGGGAATATCTTTTTTGCATCCAAGTGCGGCTTCCGTGATTGTCAAAGGAAGATTTAGATATACATCGTCTCCGTCTCTTGTGAAGTCTTCGTTTTCTTTAACAGTGACGTAAACATATAAATCTCCGGGGCGTCCACCTTGATCACCGGCATCGCCTTTTCCAGCAACGCGAAGTCTCATTCCGGAGTCAATACCTGCTGGGATATCTATTTTAACTTTTTGTTTTTCTTTGATTTTTCCTTGTCCGTGACATTCTGTACATGGGTTTTTAATGATTTTTCCTTTTCCATGACAGGTGGGGCAGGTGGATGTCATGCTGAAAAAGCCTCGGCTTTGCATGACTTGTCCGGTGCCTCGGCAGGTTGAACATGTTGAGATGTCGGATGAAGATGCAGCGCCTGATCCGGAACATTTTTTACAATGCACGTAATTGTTGATTAAGATTTCTTTTGAGACGCCAGTTGCGGCTTCCTTGAAAGAAATAGTCAGAGAGATTTTCTTGCTGGCTCCGTTAGAAGGGCCTGCTTCTCCCATGCCGCCTCCGAAAAAAGAATCGAAGATGGAGTCTCCACCTCCCATGCCACCACCAAAAGCGCCCATGAATGTTTTTAATGCTTCATCCATGGAGGAGAATCCTCCGAAGCCACCCATGCCACCGGCTCCCATGCCGCCGCTTAATCCTTCTTTTCCATATTGGTCATATATTTGACGTTTTTTTTCGTCGCTTAAAACCTCGTAGGCTTCTGATACTTTTTTGAATTTTTCCGTAGCGGAGCTATCATCTGGGTTTTTGTCGGGATGGTATTTAAGTGCAAGTTTACGATAAGCTTTTTTGATTTCTGTAGGAGTTGCGTTTTTAGAAACTCCTAATGTTTCATAATAATCAGACATAGGTATTCTATTTTTGTGTTTTTACAAATTGTATTTTAGCTGTAGGAAAAGAAAAAATCAAGAAATTTTAGCACTCAAACAAGTTGAATGCTAAAATTAATTCTTAGTAGCTACGTCTTTTAGCTGATGTTCTAGCGCGTTTTCTAGCAGCTTTTGATTTAGCGCGACTTTTAATAGAAGGTTTGTCATAAAAACGATGCGCTTTAGCGGCTTTCATAATACCTTCTTTATCCATTTTCTTTTTTAATACTCTAAGAGCTTTATCGATGGATTCTCCAATGCGAACTTTGATGCTTGTCATTTCTACGCACACTCCAATAACGTTCAAAATTTTAATAATAAGTACTAATGTTTAATAGTATAAGCAAGTTGTTCAATATTATTCAATAACATTTGGTCCACTGAGGTAGATTACTTCAAAATCGCCATCTGTTGTAAAATCTTTTTTTGAAAATCGTTCTTCTACAAGTTGAAGTAGGTATCGTTTGTTGATAGGCGTATCAAAGATATTGATTTCTTTTTTTGTATAAGAGGGGAGTTTCTTGTCTAAGGATTCTTTTGAAAGAGTGTAGATTCGATCTTTTTCTTTTAAAATAAAGTCTAGTTGCTCATTTTTTACAAGTTGGATAGGTTGGTTTTTTAAGGAGGGTCTTTGAATGTAAACACCACTTGATTTTGCATCGAGGGCTAGGACTGTTGATGGATTTTTTGCAGAAGTTAGGATTTCTAGCGAGTTGTAGGCGATGAGAGGAATTTTTTGTGCATAAGAAAAAGCTTTTGCAATAGAGGCTCCGACGCGAACGCCTGTAAAAGAGCCGGGGCCTTTCGAGGTAGCTATATATTTTAAGTCTTTTACAGAAATTTTGTTTTCTTTAAAAAAAATTTCAATTGCAGGCATGAGTAATGATGAAATTTTATGGCTGTCTTCAATGATAAAAATTTTCTCAATTTTCTGGTCTTTTGTCAGAATTATCAAAGAAGGGTTAGTTGCTGTTTGTAAAATAAGGCCGTATTGTTTCATAAATTGTTTTGAATATTAATTGAATAAACATCATAGCATTTTTCAGAAATTTACAAAAGAGGAGTGAGGGCTATTTTTTTAAGGAGTTTGCCTTTGCTTGTGAGTTTTTGCTTAGCTTGTTATATTGATGTAAAATCTATACAACGCATGAGGTTATTTTGGATTACGAAGATGATATTTCACAAGATTTGGTAGCGTCAGCAATTAATGATGATATTTCACAGGAAAGGGAACTAAAAGATGAAAGATCTTATCCTAAAAAATTGTTTGTAGTACCGCTTACAAGAAGACCTCTTTTCCCTGGAATGATTTCTCCTCTTTTGATTGAGACAGGGTCTTACGTTGAAATGCTGAAATCTGTTGCAAAATCCAAACAGAAATATTTAGCTCTTTTTCTAACGAATGATGAAAAAACCGATATATCTCAATTAGAGGAAAAGGATTTGTGTACGGTGGGTGTTGCTGCTCGAATTCTGCGTATTATTCCTTTGGAAACAGGAGGAGCTCAAGTTGTTTTAAGTGTTGAAAAACGTATCAAACTTGAACAACTTCATCAAAATGAGTTTTTATCAGCCGATGTTTCCTATCATGAAGATAAAATAGAAGCTTCCTCGGAAAAAGAAATAAAGGCTTATGCTATTAATGTGATTTCTGCGATTAAAAAATTATTGCAATTCAACCCTTTATACAAGGAAGAATTGCAGATTTTTCTAGGACATTCCGATTTTACTGAACCCGGAAAATTAGCTGATTTCGCTGTTGCTTTAACAACGGCATCACGTGAGGAGTTGCAAGATATATTAGAAGCTTTTGAGCTGCATAAACGAATTGATAAAACTCTTGTCCTTTTAAAAAAAGAGTTAGATTTAAGTAAATTGCAAACGACGATTAATCAAAGAATAGAATCGACAATTTCAAAATCACAAAGAGAGTTTTTCCTAAGAGAGCAGTTGAAGGCAATTAAGCAAGAACTTGGAATGGAAAAAGATGACAAGACTTGTGAAATCGATAAATTTAATAAGCGCCTTGCAAAGAAGCAGATCCCAGCAGATGTTAAAAAAGTGATTGATGAGGAGATGGAAAAGCTTTCCATGATTGAGCCTATGTCTCCGGAATATTCTGTTTGTCGCAATTATTTAGATTGGCTGACAAATATCCCATGGGGGATTTTGACAGAAGAAAGAACAGATTTAGATAAAGCACAAGATATTTTAGAGAAAGATCATTATGGTCTTAAAGATGTTAAAGAACGTATTTTAGAATTTATCGGTGTAGGTAAATTGTCTGGTGGCGTTAAAGGAAGTATTATCTGTTTGATAGGGCCTCCAGGGGTTGGAAAAACAAGTGT
>DAOTHK010000095.1:0-3622 GCA_035447625.1 Chlamydiales bacterium | reverse complement strand
TTATTTGTTTTCCACTTCTTTTGAAAGTGAGATAGGGATTATTCAAAGAGAACGAAATGAAGTATGGCAAAATTTTATTAATGCGGTTCAAAAAGAAGATCTTCAGCGTTTCTCTGAAAAAGATTTTGTGACAGTGACTTTAGATAATCATCAGTCGATACAAATCTCTCAGGAGTTTGCAAGAAAACTATTATCAATTGATTCTTTTGGTAATTTACGTAGGGTGGATCAAAATCATCGTGGACATCATCCAACACTGAGGCTGGGGAATATTTTTATTAAAAGTGATGTAGTGTTGCCTCATTTGGATCCTATGATGGAATCGGCATCATATTGCTTTAATACGCTGTTATTTGGTAAGGGTGTTGCTCCTAGTCGTTTTTTATATTTGAAAAATGTGAAGGTTAAGCGGTTCAAACCCTTACATAAAAACAATGCTTTAATAAAAGCTGTATTGAATCATGAAGAAGAAGTTTTTTTAGAAACTCATCCTTCTTTGAAGAAACAGACATATGAAGAGGCTCAGAATCATCTGTTGCTGATTTCAAAAACGATTGAAGGAATAAATGGGGATGAGTTTTTTGAGAAGAAGGAAAATTATAAGCAGTTGGACAAAGTTAGTTTTGATCAACATTTTATTTTTAATTTTCTACTACATCCAGGCGATTACAAACCGGCTAATCTTATTATTCAGAATAAACAGCTGGTAAGTATAGATATGGATAGTGTTTGTCATCATATCAAAAAGAATTATTCAGAGGATTTAGGGTTTTCCTCCTTGCAGCCTTTTGGAGGGTGCAAGAGTATTATATTTCTTTTGGAAGAGTTGTTGCTTCAGCCTGTTTCCACGCCTGTTATTCAGAGGATTATAGAGGTTGATGCAAAAGATTTGTTGAAAAATTGGATTATGTTATTGGAACGACAAAATCAAAAAATTGATTCTTTTTTTGAAAAGGAATCTCTTTCAGTTGTTAAAAGATATAAAAAGAATCATTTGCCATTAAAAATCGAGAGGGGTGTTGTCAAAGATTTATATGAGGATTTTATTGCTTTGCAAAAGTTGTTTAAGGAGAGCTCGGAAAAAATTTCTTGGAAAAAAGTAATGGATTCATCACATGTGAATTTTTTTAATTATTATTCACATATGCTGCATGAATACAAGGATCCAGTAAAAGCCTTGAAGAAAATTTATTTAAGCGAAAGGCCGTATACTTCATTGAAAGATAGGAATGAAAAAATTGGGTTAGAAGCTCTCAAAGGGCGCTGGATGTTTGATTCTTTAAAAAGATATAAGGAAAGAAGAACGATTACATGTCAATGTGCCTATAATGAAGTTGAAGTTGGGATTATGGATAAAAATACTACATGTCAAAAAATGGATTGGAAAGAAGTCTTTTTAAAAAATTGTGATGATCCATTTTTTCGAAGAAATATTGCAAAACAAATCATAATTGATATTGAAAAAGGAGAGCTTCCTGCACATTTTAAATTGCAATATCCTTACACTTTTTTGCTGGGATGTGTTTCTCAGTCTCATAATAAAATATTAAAAAATGATTTGTTGAAGGACTTTTTTTTGGAAAAATCCGTATATGAAGATTATATAGACGCATATTTCGATAATAATCCAAAAGATTTTTCAAAGACCATTTTTCAAATTTGTGAAAAAATTCAAACAAGGGAGCTTGCTATATGCGAATAGATTTTAGAACTTCCCCATCAACTGATGGAAGTATTAAATTTAGATTTATCACTCAAGATAATTATTTTATTGAAGCATTGTTTTTTTATTATCATAACAATTTGAAGGTTCTTTGTTTATCGAGTCAAATCGGTTGCAATATGGGGTGCAAGTTTTGTGGAACGGCCAAACAGAAATTGATTAGAAATTTGACAAAAGATGAAATAGTACAGCAGGCTGTTTTGATTATGAACGAATTGTTTCCAGGTGAGAATCCGGATACAATTACCTTAGCGGGAATGGGAGAGCCTTTGGCAAACTATGAGGCTTCATTGAGTGCTTTGGAGGAATTCAGGTCTTTATATGGAGATATTCGTCTTTCTCTTTCTACTGTGGGATTGAAGGTCGGATTGGAAAGAATGATTAAAGAAAAACGTTCTTTTGGCTTATATATTTCTTTGCATGCGGCATCGGATGAGGAAAGACAGAAGATCATGCCGGCTGCCAAGCATATTTCAGTGAAGGCTTTGATTGATTTGGCGGATCAATATGCGAAGATGAACAAACCGGGATTAGTGCGGGTAAGCTATCTTCTTTTGGAAGGAAAAACGGATACCCCCAAGCAGCTGAATCAGCTGATTGATTTGCTCAAAGGCAAAGATATTATCCTGCAGATTCGTCTTTGGAATCCTGTTGAAGGGATCGAATTGAAACGCATTTCCATGGAAAAAGCCAATGCCTGGGTAAAAGTTTTGCAAGAGCATCAGATTAAAGCCGTGGTAAGACCCAGCGCCGGCCAGGAACTTGAAGGAGGCTGTGGTCAGATGGCGAATAATAGTTGTAAAAACAGGGTTTACTCCATCCATTCATTTAAGGAAGCCATTCCATATATGAATGCAAGTGACAAGCGTTCCTTGATTGTATTTGATGTCGATTCTGTTTTGATTGTTCCGAAAAACAAATATTTGAATCCGGTTTCCTTCAATCGATTCACGCATATTGTGAAAAAGCTGTATGGCAATTTAACCAGAGAACAAAAGCATGTGATCAATCACTCGATTATTGCGCATTCACCAAAGCTTGTGGAAGAATACGCCTTGGAATTTATTCAATTCTTAAAAGATAATCAATTGAATACGGTGATAGCGCAGACAGCTGCAAAACCAGGTGTCTTCGATCATCAAAGGGTAACATTTTCCAAGATAAGAGATAGGCAATTGAAGGCATTGGGGATTTCTTTTAAGGGAGAAAATTCTTTGGAATTTTCTAATTTAAAGGATATCTATGGAGATTATCCTAAAATGGAGAAAGGGATCATTTATTCGGCCTGTCTATTAAATACGAAAGGTGATGTGCTCAAAGAGTTTTTGAAAAGTGAAGAGCCTTTTGATCAAATTGTTCTTTTTGATGATAAGAAAAAGCATATCGATTCGATTGGTCAAATGGTCATGAACTCTTTTCCTCAAACTTCTTTTGTCGGTTTTCACTATAAGGGAGCGGATCTGCTCAAAGAATCAGAGGATGTTCTTGAAGAAGAGTTTGAAAAATATCTATTGGAATTGATTGAAAAGAACCAGGATTTAAGCTTTTTAATTGAAAAAACTTTCATAAAGGATTAAATATCCGATAGCCGGCGGTGAGCTTTTGTGTCCGAGAGCCATTGCTTGTTTTTTTTAAAATATTCTATCTGGAATTTTGCAGTTTTTTCATCAGCTTGCATCAACCTTCTATCTTTTAGGTATTGAATGCCTAAAAAGGGGATATCTTCTTTTTCGCAGAGCTTTTCGATATCGACGAGGTTCTTCAATTTATCATCGATGAAAATGATTTTTGAGGGATGGATTTTTGCATAGAGAAGAAACTGCTCAAGAGATTTTCCTTTGTTGGAACAGCATGTGAAAATCATCCCTTTATAGAACAGGGGGTGGGCAGGTGTGCTTT
>DAOTHK010000094.1:0-3722 GCA_035447625.1 Chlamydiales bacterium | reverse complement strand
GAGCTTTATATAAGTCTTGATAAATCTCATTTGTTTCTTTTTTCGATAGTTTCTTTAAGAAAGTTTTTAATTGATCATTAAATGAAATATGATGGTCATTTAAATTTTTATAGATGGAATTATGATAAAAAATCCTTAGCATCAGTACGAAAAGAAGGGCGATGATACTAAGAATGAGGCCGATCATTTTTGCATGGGATTGGATCGTAAATAAAAAAATGGAGCTGATCAGCATTCCAAGTGGCTCAAAAAGAGAATCATTGATAATTCGGACCGATCCTTGTAAAGCTGTCGGCGCTGCATTCATCAAAACATTAAAATTATTGTCTTCAATGGAATATAGAATGCATTCGATGCAGATGAGTGCGCAAATCGCAATGATGAGTGTATTGACATGTATCCAGCTTGAATATAATGAGACAAAAGCAAGAGGAGGGATTAAAAGCATTGTGGTGATGCCGATTCTTTTAATAGCTTTTTTATAAAGAAAAATGCCAAGGGTAATATTGGCTACGGCGATATATGCTTTCCATTTACTGATAAATGTAGCAATAAAAGATTCTATTTGTGCAGAAGAAAGGTGTTCGAATTTTTCATATAAGGAGTGTTCGAAAGTAGACATATAGGAAAATTCTGTAGTCATACGAATCAGTTGTATGATTAAGCTTAAAAATACAAGGCATAGGGTGAAAGGGGATTTTAATAAGAGGGAAAACCATGAAGTTAGTTTTGTCTTGCGGCTTTGGAAAATTCCGTCGATATGGGTTTCTTCGATACTCGGAATATACTGTATGATTTGTTTGCAGATGAACATAGCTCCAATAAATAAGACAACGGCAAAAAGAAAAAGGCCTGATGGTCCGACTATGGGATAGAATTTAGAAATCGTGATAGCAGATCCAATGTACCCCATGAAGTATGCTCCATTATAGACGCAGTAAAAGTTTTTAGCGTCTTGTAGATCGTGGTATTTGTCGATGAAGGTCCAGTATGTAGCAATGAGCATCGCATCAAATAAAAAAGTGATAATAGGAGTGATATATAAGATAAGGCGAAAAGAGGAGTGAAAAAGAAGGGCAAAACTTAAGAGAGTGATGATTGATGAGACTAAGATTAGAAAGAAGAGAAAGATTTTGCTTGGATGAATTTGTTTCAGTTTTTTTAGAAATAGATAGGCAAAGCCAAAAGAACAGATTGCAATAACCAGATAGTTAATGGGGAGGCTTTCTGCTCCGATATTTTTTAAAAATAAAGAAGAAGCTACGGTATCGCAGATAGAAATACCAAAAGCCCAAAAAGCTCCTAAAAGAAAAAAATATAGAACTTTTTTATGGTCTTCTTTAGGAATATCGATGAAGCCTTTCAAAAACTTTTTCATAAGTTTCAATTGTCTTGAACTCCCAGTATTTGTTAATGTCTTCTAAGATGTAAATATTATAATCAATTGATGATTATTTCTCATCAGATTATGTTGAAATAGCCCCATGTTAAGGAGATCGAAAATGAAAAAAACACAGCTTGTAATTATCGGGTCAGGTCCGGCGGCTTATACAGCTGCGATCTATGCAGCTAGAGCGAATATTTTTCCCATTGTATTTGAAGGGTTTATGTCTGGAATTGTGGGTGGCCAATTGATGACGACGACTGATATTGAAAATTTTCCCGGATTTCCCGAAGGTATTTTAGGAGCTCAATTAATGGATAGAATGAAAAAACAAGCTATTCGTTTTCAAACAATTACTTTAATGGAAGATGTTGTTTCAGTGCAGTTGGATAAGTATCCTTTTGTTGTTTCAGGTAATAAAACGCGTGTTGAAACAAATGCAATCATTGTGGCAACCGGAGCAACCGCTCGTAAATTGAATATTCCTGGAGCTCGTGAAGGTGAACTTTGGCAGAAAGGGGTCACAGCGTGCGCTGTTTGCGATGGAGCTGCTCCGATTTTCAAAAATAAGAACCTTTTTGTAGTAGGCGGGGGTGATTCAGCTGTTGAAGAAGCATTGTTCTTAACAAAATATGGTAAAAAAGTCTTTATTGTTCATAGAAGGGATCAGCTAAGAGCTTCGAAAATCATGGTCAAACGGGCGATAGAGCATCCGAAGATTGAAGTTCTTTGGGATAGTGAGGTTATTGAAGTCAAAGGATCTGCAATAGTAGAAGAGGTTGTGATTCAAAATAATCGCTCAAATGAAATAGTAAGTCATAAAGCTGGTGGTTTATTTTTTGCAATTGGTCATGTTCCAAATGTAAAATTTTTAAATGGACAGTTGGAATTATTAGATAATGGTTATATAAAAACAAAAGAAGGCAGTATGCAAACAAGTGTTGAAGGAGTGTTTGCTGCCGGAGATGTGCAAGATCCGCATTATCGTCAGGCGATTACAGCGGCAGGCTCTGGCTGCATGGCGGCACTGGATGTAGAAAGATGGCTTTCATATAAAGGATTATTGGATTTATGAAGAAATTTTTACTTTCTCTTGTTTTTGTTCCTTTTATGCTTTTTTCGCTAGAGGAACAACCTTGGTTTGGCAATGTATATGAGTTTTTTCTGTTATCGGAATATTCTTATAGTCGTTTTAAGGAAATTGATCGAGCCTCTCCTCAATTAACCAAGCCTCAAAATGTTCACAATCTGTATTTTGATTTGGCTTTTTCACCTTCTTCTGCATGGAATATGGATTTAGAATTGCAGTGTTTTGCAACACCTTTTCAGGATTTTAATTTTTCTACAACCGCTTTCCAATTAAGATATCTTTGGAAAGATGATGTTATTGGTGATCCGGTGAGTTTTTCTACTGGAGCTTCTTTGCGTATTGTGACAGATCAGACAGTTAAGGATCCTGATACGTTAATGCATGGAGAAGTAGAATTTGAAGTAAATGCCGCTATGGGAAAGGAATTCGATTTCAAACAGGCTTGGAGACAAAGGATTTGGCTATACGGGGCTCTTGGACAGGCGAATAAGGGGAGATTATTTTTAAAAGGGGTATTGTCTTTAGAAGGTAATATTCACGAAAAACACAAGTGGGCTCTTTTTGCAAGAGCTAATCGTGGTTATGGTACTGAAAGAACAATTGATCCCAATCATTTTTCAGGATATGGAAAAGTGCATTATAAAAAGGTGGATTTAGGTATTCGCTATGGTTATCGAATTGAATCTGTTGGAACGTTAAGATTAGAATATCAACGAAGAATTTTAAACGTATTAACTCCAAAAGATGTAAATCGATTTACGATCGGATTTTTATTACCTTTTTCCTTTTAATCATAAAAACAAATCGCCACAGCAGTTGCATAACACATGGTGTGGCTGATTGAAATTTCAAATTTTGGATGATTGAACTTTTCTTGAGTATGTTCAGCTAAGATAACGATTGGTTTTCCGGAATCTAAATTCACTATTTCAATATCTGTCCATTTGACATGTTTTCCGAAACCTGTTCCAAGGGCTTTTGCAATCGCTTCTTTTGCAGAAAATCTTCCTGCAAGCGATGGATAGGGGTTACGAAATTTAAGACAGTATTCTTGTCCTTTAGGAGTAAATATTTTGTTCAAAAAGGCTTTTCCATGCCTTTGAATACTTCTTTCAATCCGGTCAATATCAATAATGTCATTGCCAATGCTAAATTTATTCGTAGTCATCGTCTTCATTAAATCCTGGGTTAGTATATTCATCTTCGTTTACATTACAAAAAATCATTCTTCCTGAAGCTGTATGTTTT
>DAOTHK010000093.1:0-3751 GCA_035447625.1 Chlamydiales bacterium | reverse complement strand
TGAATATTTAATTTCGCTTAAAGTTTTCTTTAGGAGAAAAAGATTGAGTTTAGAATGATCCTTTTGGTATTATCTTAGAAAAATTTGGCGAAAATCATGGGATTACCTAAACAAAAGCGTAGAGAAATTATTTTTCAAATTCTTTTTTCCAATCATTTTGCAATCAGTGAGGAAAAAGAATTGGTATCTTTAATGATGAAGCAATTGAAGGTAACCAAGGCTTCAGTGAAAGAAGCTCTTGAATATACAAAAAAAATTTTAGAGCATTTAGAAGAAATCGATCAAATTATTCGAAAGGAAGCTCAAAATTATGCTTTTGATCGAATAGCTGGTGTTGAATTAACTGCTTCACGTCTGGCGATTTATGAAATGCTTTATGATTCTACAATTCCTCATAAGGTGTCTATTTCTGAAGCAATTCGTCTTAGTCGCAAATTTGGTACTAAAGAAAGTGGCTCTTTTGTAAATGGTGTGTTAGATTCTGTATATAAAACACATTTTGCAGATTCTAGTGATGGAAATATATGAAAATCATGAGTTGAAGCCTTATTCAACCTTCAATATCGGCGGCTTATGTCGTTTCTTTTTGGTAGTAAGAACAGAAAAAGATTTGTTGGAAGCCTTTGCTTTTATTGAAAAGCATCATATGCCTTATTTTATCCTTGGCGGAGGATCGAACATCCTTTTTGATAGCTTCGGTTATCGGGGCATTGTCATTTATAATCAAATCAAGCATGTGAAGCATGATGGAGATTTGTTTGTTGTCGGAAGCGGAACGAAGATTGGATATTTGATTTCTAAAATGAAACAAAAAAATCTTTCGGGACTTGAGTTCGGACTGGGAATTCCCGCAACTGTTGGTGGTATGGTTTATATGAATGCCGGCGCCTCCGGATCTTCAATTTCCGATTATATTCATGAAGTGGTATTCGTGAATAAAGAAGGAAAGAGAAAGGTATTTTCAAAAAAGGAAATCGATTGGGGATATCGGGTTTCGTCTTTTCAGAAAATGGAAGGTATGGTTCAGGAAGTTTCTTTTGTTTTTCCACGGAAAAAGGAAAAGGATCCTTATCTGTTTTTCAAAAAGAGAAAGAAAAGTCAACCATTGAATAAGTATAATATTGGTTGTATTTTTAAAAATTTTGAAAAAAAAACAGCTGGAGAATTGATTGATCAATGTGGATTGAAAGGGCTGTCGGTAGGTGATGCGCAAATTTCGAATCTTCATGCAAATTTTATTGTGAATAATGGTAATGCAACGTCACAAGATGTTATGGAATTGATTGATTTGATAAAAAATTTGGTACATGAAAAAACTGGGTATCAATTAAGAGAAGAAATTATTAGAGTGAGGTAGTTATGGTCCAAGATAGATATGATTTACATTGTCATTCGGTTTTTTCTGATGGAGAAAAAACGCCGCAGGAATTGATTGTAATGGCAAATCAGCTGTCATTGAAAGGTCTTTCGATTACGGATCATGATACCGTTGAAGCCTATAATAATGAACTTTTTGAGTTTGCTAAAAGTCTGGATGTTGTTTTGGTGCCGGGGGTTGAATTCTCTTGCGATCATGAAGGGCAAAGTGTCCATGTGCTTGGATATAATTATGATTTTAAAGCGCCGGCGATGAAAAGTTTTTTAGATCATTGTCAGTTAATTAGGCATAAGCGAAATCTTGCCGTGCTAAAAAAAATGGAAATCGTAGGGATTCCTCTTTCTTTAGAAGATCTTCAAAATGTTTCTCGGCATAATCTTTCTCAAATAGGGCGCGTTCATTTTGCAAAAGCGATGGTTGCTAAAGGTTATGTCTCATCTGTAAAGGTAGCTTTTGACTTATATTTAAAAGATGGAGCCAGATGTTATGTATATATCCAAAAACCTTCGCCTAAAGAAGCTGTAGATGTCTTGCATAAGGCTGGAGGAAAAGCTGTGTTGGCACATCCTTATCAAATTCGAAAACAACGTATAATATTCGATCTTTTGAAAGAGGGATTTGATGGAATTGAATGTTATTATGCAAAGCTTTCTAAAGATATTGAAAAAAGATGGCTAAAAATGGCTGAGAAGAATCAGATGCTTTGTACAGGAGGTTCTGATTATCATGGCGATATTAGACCCTACAACATGTTGGGAAGTTCTTGGGTCTTGGAATCTGAAGTGGATAAATTACTTCAATGAAAATTCTATATGACGATTTTTTAAGTCTATTGGTGCAAAGAAAAGGCAAGTGGAGCAAGAATCTAGATCATTTAGAAAAACTTTATTTTCATCTTCGCTTGGACCAAGTCTCTTATAAAGTTATTCATGTTGCTGGGACTAATGGAAAAGGTTCTGTGTGTTGGAAAATAGCAAAAGCTTTGCACGCTGCCGGGTATTCGGTAGGTTTGTTTTCATCTCCTCATCTTTTTTCCTATCGTGAAAGAATCCAAGTAGATTTTTTGAAGATTTCAAAAAAAGATTGTGAATGCATATGGGGAGAGCTCGAAAGTGCATCAAAAAAATTTGGCATTGAGTTGAGCTTTTTTGAAATGACCACTTTGACGGCATTGATGTATTTTAAGTCTTTCTTGGTTGATTATGTTGTGCTTGAAACGGGGCTGGGTGGGCGATTTGATGCAACGAATATTGTTACTCCTATTCTCTCCGTTATTACGATGATTGGATTGGATCATACTCATATATTAGGAGATACTTTAGAGAAGATTGCTTTTGAAAAAGCGGGGATTATAAAAAAGGATGTTCCGCTTATTTTAGGAGAAAAAGCTTTATTTGACTCCATTTTGACAAAAGCAAAAGAAATGTCATCAAAGATTGTGATAGCTGATGGAGATTTTTTAGCATTTGATGATGAAAATTCTCAGATAGCAAAAAAAGCGATCGCTTTTTTGAAGCCTTATTTAATGAATGATAAAAAGGTTTTACAGGCAATGAATACAAGGCCTGAATATCGATTTGATATGAAGTCTTTGAAAACTGGTAAAACCCTGATTACTGATGTAGCGCATAATCCATGTGGTTTTAGGAAAAATTTGCAGTATCTTCAAAAAAGATTTGAAGCGTGTGAAATGGTGTTAATCATAGGGTTGTCGCAACATAAAGATACAGTTGCTATTTTTAGAGAACTGAGTCAATTTGATTTTCCTATAATGCTATTTAGTTCCAGTCAGTCAGATATTCAGTGTCCTTGCAAAATTCTGACCTTATTAAAGCTGCATGATATTTCTGTTGAAAATATTGAGCTTTTACCTTCATTGGCTAAAGCGTTTGAAAAAGCTGATAATTGTTTAGAGTATAAGGCGATCTTCGTTGCTGGAAGCTTTTATTTTATGAAGGAAGCTCAAAAGATTTTTCAAAATCATATCTGATCTTTTGGTAGTGATTTTAAAAAAGAGAATTCAATTTTTATTTTACATGAAAATTTAGATGATAAAAGGGTGTTTTTAGGGATTCTTTTCTTTTTCTGTGTTTTGAGATTTTAAAAATTTTTCAAAATTTTTAAACTAATTTAAAATTTTCTAAAAAAGCTCTTATGATGCATTCAGGACGTGTTTTTTGATCTTAAAAAAATAGTAAAATTGAGGTGAAAATAAAAAAGATTTTCAAATCTGTTTGCATTAAATTCGGGATCTAATGTACATTGTTCAATGTTCTTCAAAACGAAATTGGAGAAAAGAATACTTCGAAAGTGTTCAGGTTATTTAACAATGGAAATAAAGAGACGATGTGAGTTTGTGCGATTTCGCACAAA
>DAOTHK010000092.1:0-3818 GCA_035447625.1 Chlamydiales bacterium | reverse complement strand
ATATCTGCACAAAAAGAGAAAGGTATTTCAAAAGTAAAAGAGATGATCTATGCACTTGTACAAGAAAAACTTCCTTCCATGAATGAAGAAGTTATCATCTCCTCTTATCGCCATAAATCAGCTTTATCCGACGCTATCCAAAACTTAAACAATGTGCAGCAAGGTCTTCTGCTAGGTCATTCTCCCGAGTTTTTAGCTGCCGACATGCGCTATGCTTTAGAATCTTTAAGCACCATTATTGGTCAAAATATCTCAGAAGATATTTTAACAAATATTTTTTCGAAATTCTGTATAGGAAAATGATTCATCAAAAAATTAATCTTATTCAAAGTCTTCTTAACCACTATTTTCCAAATCCCGAAATTCCTTTGAATCATTTCTCCCCCTATACCCTTCTTATTGCTACTGTTCTTTCCGCCCAATGCACCGATCAAAGAGTCAACCAAGTAACAAAAATTCTTTTTGAAATTGCTCCTACTCCTGAAAAGATGCTGTTAATTCCTTTAAGAAGATTGGAAGAGATCATACGTCCTTGCGGGCTTTATCAAACAAAAGCAAAATACCTTCATTCTCTCAGCAAAATCCTTGTAGAAAAACATGATGGGAAAGTACCAAAAACCTTCAACAAGTTAGAAGATCTTCCAGGAGTTGGACATAAGACAGCATCCGTTGTTTTAGGACATGCCTTTCAAATCCCTGCATTTCCTGTAGATACCCATATCCACCGTTTAGCCAAAAGATGGGGACTCTCCTCTGGGAAATCTGTTTTACAAACAGAAAAAGATCTTAAAAAACTTTTTGATCAAAAAGATTGGGAAAAAATCCATTTACAGATGATTTATTTTGGAAGAACCTTTTGCAAAGCAAAAGGTCACGATCCTAAAAAATGCCCTATCTGCTCAGCTCTGCAAACGACCTAGGATTTGTCCCATATTCGCTTTGACTTCGATTCCTTTTGCAGAATACTCCAAAAGATCTTTTTCAAACTGAATAACACCTGACTCAAAAAGTAAGACTACTGTCGATGCGCCAAAATCAAAGAAGCCTTTTTCATCCCCTTTTTTCACAAAACTATCAGGTTCATAAGTTTGATGAATGGATCCCACACAAGTAGCACCAACTTCTGCAATTAGAACTGTTTTAAACTTTTTAGTTTTTAAAAGAGCATAAGCTCTTTTATTTTGAGAAAAAAGATGTGGCACTTTTTTAAGAGCAAAAGGATTTACCGAAAAGTATCCTCCATCAATCAAATAAGATTTCTCTGCAAATCCATCCAAAGGAAAATGAAATCTATGATAATCAGCAGGACAAAGTCTGGCTATCGCCATCGAACCTCTTTCAAATTTTTTAGCCAGCTCATCATCTTGTAAAAACCTTTTGATATCGAATCTTTGTCCTTTGATATAAAAATCATCGACCATTGATAAATCCTGAAATACGGTATAGCGTGCATCAGAGGGGATGATCACAATATTGTCATCCATCTCTATCGGTCTTTTTTCTTTTTTTAATCTGCGAATAAAAAAATCGGAAAAACTTTCGTAATCTTCTACAGATTTCTCAAACTCTTCAGGATTGATTCCATATTCTTTGATAAATGGCCAAATTTTCTTCTTCGTTTTTTTACTCTTTTGCAATTTCCCATATAAAAAAGAAACAAACGCAAAATGAGTTACAAAAAAACGCACAAAAGAAGAGATTATAGAAGAATGATATAAGAAAAATAGAAGCTTTGCGCCAAAGATCTTCTCTTCCTCTTTTTGCTTAGTCTTTCGATTATAAATGATTAAAGGTTGCATAATACTTTTTATTTTAGTTTAACACTTTATCGATATTAAGACACTCTTCTTCTAAAAGCGAATATAAACATAGATCCACATATTCCCCTTTCAAATAAAGAGCCTTTCTCAAAATTCCCTCAAACTTGTAACCATTTTTCTGAGCAATTGCTATAGAAGGTCTATGATAACCTGGGATTGCTATTTGCAGGCGCATCACTTTTTCAGATGCAAACATATAGGCTGAAAAAAGAGACAAAGCTTCTTTGAAAAATCCTTTTCCCTCATGCTCTTTTGAAAAATTAATAAATCCTACATAATATCCTTCCCAAAAAGAATCTTTTTGAGCCCAAACAATTCCAATCGGTTCATGATTATGTTCAACAATAAGAAACCTATGACTTTGGTCTTTCAGGCCATTTTCCAAATATTTAGCCATTAATTGCTCATATGATAAAGAGGCAATAGAAAGCACCGGCTTCAATTCCAATTGCTTTTTCTGCAATTGTCTATAAAGCCACTGAATATCTTCTTTTTCAAGAAATCTTAAAATGATCCTAGAACCTGTAATCATATCTCTATCTCATGCTCCGTATCATACACAATACAGAGAAATAGTTTATTTAACAAAATTTAAAATAATAAGTAATAATTATAAAATTATAAGAACAAAAAACACAATGTAATTTAACAAAAAGACCCCTATGTAAAATACATAAGGGCCTTTAAAACAGATCCTCTATCAAATAGAATACTTATCTCTTTCTGACCGTCACAAGGATTGGCGCTGTCAAATCTTGAACACGCGTCAATTCTAAATCAAATACATGATCCATTCTTCCTGAAGCATTCTTATATTGATTGATAGCAAAAGATAAAAGCCTTGTTAAAACATCTTGATATATTCCACAAACTTCTTCAGGATCTACTCTACCATATGAACGCATATCAACATCTCGCCCTTCAATCAATTGTTCAAAGGAAGGTACCGTCATTGTAAAAGAACGATTGATCATCCCCAAATCAGAAACTGCCCGTTTGAAACCGTTCATTAATTCAAAATTCTCAACTAAAAGACGATTTATTTTAGCAGCCAGCTTGTCTTTTTGATGATTTTTCGTTGCAAATATCTGCCTTCTCAATCGACGAAGCCTCACAGCTTTCTCTGTAACCCTTCCTCGACCAAAGGAAGAACAACCATCCGATGAAATAGAATGTAACCCTCTATTTGAAGCTTCTCTACCAACACTTTGAGTCAACTTCCCCGCTGCTTCTCTATATTGAATAGATCTATCAGTAAGGAAAGTTTCTTTTCTTCTTACGCCAAATAACATATTTACAATCTCCTTTATTATTTATTACTCATCTGCATTTGCTTCTAAACAATCCTCTAAAGATTGCATGGCCGGTAAAAAACCATCAATCATTGTTAAAACTTTATTAACATAATCGCGTACTGCATTAAGAGTTGATTGATAAAAATCGCGAGCAGATTCATGAACATGCACAAGACCTACTTCCCTTTGAAACAACACTAAATTTTCTGTAGATAAAGCTTCCACCATTACCTCTCTAAAAACTTCCTGAATCATATCTTCACCCACATTATAAGAGCTGTAATCAATATCATGTCCTACACCTCCTACAGAATCATACGCAACAATCACATCTTGTGCCGAAGCTACTTCAATTACATATTCAAATAATTCTGCTTGCTTGTCTGGAGATAAAGCAGAATCAATACTTTTCAATAAAGATTCTACCCCCCCTTTAACCTCATACAAATAATCAGAATCAAAAAAAAGCTTTAAATCACAATCCTTCTGCAGACTTTCTCTCAAGCCTTCTATCGAAGAATCGATAAAAGATTTAAATTCATTTAATTTTTCATTGATCGATTCCTTATGTTCTGTGATTTCTTCAGCACCGAAATTTGGGGTTGGTTTTGTGTCCTTCATAATCTTTTCTAACTTAGATTTTAAACGATCCCTAGCGCTTTCTTGCATCTCTATCCTCACTTTTCTTATGGCAGCTTTAGCC
>DAOTHK010000091.1:0-4061 GCA_035447625.1 Chlamydiales bacterium | reverse complement strand
CTCATTTGCAGATATAGTCGCCAATTCTCAGTTATTTGAAAAAATCTCATCTTATTATGGCCTGTTATCTTCAGAAAAAATCTCACTTGCAGATATAGTCGCCAATTCTCAGTTATTTGAAAAAATCTCATCTCATGATGCTTATAATCTATTATCTTCAGAAATATTCCCACTTGCAGAAATGGCGACTTATTCTCAAACATTTGAACAAATCTCATCTTATCTAGCTTGTAATCTATTATCTTCAAGAAAAATCTCACTTGCAGATATAGTCGCCAATTCTCAGTTATTTGAAAAAATTTTACTCCAGGATTCTCAGAAATTATTAGAAAAAAGAATCATCACTTTAGAGGAGCGCGAAAATTTCCCAGAAATATTTGAATAATCTTTTATAAAAAAGCTAATATATCCAAAAATCTTTCCTATCAAAGAATTAAAAACTCATCAATACCAAGCTAAAAGGAGTGCTTTAACTTAGGAGGATATCTTCAGAAAAAGCTTTGACTCTTTTCTACTGGCAAGATTACATTAGAAAAAAACGAAATTCCAATTATGACTCATATTCCTTTATCAGAAAAAATGCGTCCTCATTCCCTTAAGGAGATTGCCGGACAAAATCATATTACTAATCCTACCTCTATACTTGCCAAATCTATAGAAAACAACCATCCTCTTTCCATACTTCTCTATGGACCTCCAGGATGTGGCAAAACCACGATTGCAAGAATTTACGCCAACGCCTTTTCCCTTTCATCCATCTTGATTAGCGGAGCACATACTTCTATTACTGATTTTAAAAAAATGATAGCAGACAAGTTCAAATCGCCACTTTTTCATTCCTCCATCATAGTTTTCGTTGATGAACTGCATCGCTATAATAAAGCACAGCAAGATGTTTTCCTGCCTTTGATTGAAGAAGGAAAGATTATATTGATCGGAGCTACCACCGAAAATCCCTCTTTCAATATTAATAATGCGCTTTTATCCAGGATGAGAATACTCAACTTAAATCCTCTTTCCGATCAAGATTCACTCAAACTACTTGAAAAATTGGATCTTGAGAAGTTGAAAATCTCGTTTGATGAAGATGCAAAAATCGTTTTAGCTCAAATGGCCCAAGGAGACGGAAGATACCTTTGGAATTTAATCGAATCACTGCTTCCTTATAAAAATGAAAAAATCACCCCCAACCTTATCGAACAAATCCTTGATAAAAAAGCAGCTCTTTATGATAAAAACACAGAAGAGCATCATCGACTAATTTCGGCTTTTCATAAATCCATCCGAGGCTCGGATCCCGATGCTGCCATTTATTGGCTCAATCGAATGCTAAATGCGGGAGAAGATCCTTTATATATTCTAAGAAGACTTTTAAGAATTGCATCGGAAGAAGTAGGTCTTGCCGATCCAAATGCTTTGCAAGTGGCTTTAACCGCCTATGATGCTTTTCAGAAAACAGGTTATCCAGAAGGAGAAATCTTTCTTGCGCAAGCCACTATCTATATTGCCTTATCCCCTAAAAGTAATGCAGTTTATAAAGCCTTTAATGAAAGCAAACAATTTGCCGAAAAAACGGATCACCTGCCACCGCCGAAAACAATCATCAATGCTCCGACAAAACTTATGAAAGAACAAGGTTTTGCAGAAGGCTATATTTATGATCACGATACACCCCACTCTTTTTCAGGGCAAAATTATTTTCCTGAAAGCTTATCACGTCCTTCTTTTTATAAACCGAAGACTTTCGGTTTTGAAAAAGAACTCGAAAAAAGAATCCAATACTTTTTAAAGTTAAGACAAGCTATCAATCAAAAATAGTCATTAATCTTTTTGCGCTTCCGGATTATAGGTATAGAATTTTTCTTTTTCTTTTTTCTCAGGCGCTGCAGGCTGTTCTTTTTGCTGCAAAACCCCATGTTTTGAAATAAACACTTTCACTCTTCCATTCTCATCCAAAACAAGCATACCATTTTGATTACCTCCGGTAATCATAATCCCTTCATTCTCTTCTTTTCCCGATACTAGTAAATAAGGAGAATCTTCGATCATCCCTAAAACAGTTGAAGCCTCTCCTTTTGAAGAGAAAAATGAAGAAGAGGGATTCGATCCTCCTTTTAAAAGAGAGCCTACCGATCCATCCTCTTTTGCAAGTCCTATGATAGACATGCCATTTTCCATTACCTTCCAAATCCCCATCATCTTTCCTTGACGATCGTGCATCGAAATGATCGGCACCTCTGAACCGTTAAGAATCACCCTTGCAATCCCATTTTTATCTTTCATAATGACTTGGGGCTCTCCTTTATCGATTTGTAAAATAATTTCACTTTTACTATTTGGATCTTTAATTTCTAATTTATCCACTGTTTGAGAAGACTTGCCACTTTTAAAAGCTGCAAAAAACACAGTAAAAATTAATAGAATGTTAAGAAAAATCAAGAATTTTACATTCTTATTTTTATTCATAAAAATCACCCTCTTTTCTTTTCACAAAACAATGTTTACTGTATATTTGTCAATAAATTGTTAAAATTGCCATTCCACGAGGTTTCTATGCTCGAGCTTAGCTCTACTCACAAAAACAAAATCATTCTTTCCGACTACAATTATGAAAATGATATCGAAAATCGTATGATCATATCGAATTTTTCAACATTCGAATTAGAAGTTTTAGAAGAAATCTTATACAGTTCATTAAAAATACCTTTTGAAGAATTAGAAGAAATACTTGATACCTCTAAAGAAGAAATCCTTCCAGTGATCGAAAAATTATCCAAAACAGATCTTCTGACCTATGATGAAAAACATATCAACGTGGATAAAAAAGCTAGAAAATATTTTGAATTCCTTATTTTAAAATTCAATGATACATTCAAACCAAATTTGGAATTCCTTCAAGGATTACTTTCCAAAGTACCGATTCACATTCTTCCACTTTGGTATAATATTCCCAGAAGCTCCAATAACATTTTTCAATCCATTGTTGATAAGTACTTAATCACGCCTACTATCTATTACAGACACATCAATGAAGTAAAAAGCACCAATCCTCTTTTAGAAAAGATCATCAAAGATCTTTACAATAGTGATGAATTAAAAATTAAGACAAGTACCATAAAAGAAAAATATGAGCTAAGTGATAAAGAATCATACGAACTCATTTTACATCTCGAATTCAACCTAATTTGTTGTTTGAGCTATAACGAAGAAAACGGCCGTTGGACAGAGGTCATCACTCCTTTCCATGAATGGAAGGAATATCTGATGCATCTAAAGAAAACAACCGCCACCCCTATCGAAGATACCAAAGAAATCGAAGTCTTAACGCATGAGCCTTTTGCTTTCATGCATGATGTCTCCAGTTGCTTAACCATCTGCGAAAAATCCTCCCTAAACTTTAAAAACAATCAGCTCACAGAAGAGGCTTTTAAAGAACTAAAGAGTATTTCAAAAATCAAAACATCTGATGACTCTATTTTAATGAATCATTTCAATACCATGATTCAAAAACTGCTTCAATTGAAGTTTTTAATATTGGAAGATGCCGAACTTAAAACCTCTTTTCAAGCACTGGAATGGCTTGGCACCAATCTAGAAATCAGAGCTCTGCATTTTTTAAGACATCCACTTAACAGTCATCAAACTTTTGATATCGATGCAAATATCGTTACAGATAGAGCTAAAAGAGAAGCTGAAAAAAGCGTTGAAAGAGTACTGAATCTTGGATGGGTCTTTTTCGATGATTTTATCAATGGTGCTATCGCAGTATTAAATGAAGAACATAAAATCCAACTTCTTTCATCAGGAAAAAAATGGAACTATAATTTCCCTGAATATTCCTCTGATGAAAAAGAATTCATCAAAGGCACTGTCTTTGAATCACTTTACCAAGCAGGAATTGTCAATATCGGAACACTAAAAGGAAAACCTTGTTTTTGTGTTACCTCTTTTGGTAGAAAGATATTTGCAGAATAATTTCCAAAAAAAATAGGTTTTATGAATCAAAAAAATAATGCCAAAGATTTAGTTTCAAATAGAAAAGCCTATTTTCATTATGAAAT
>DAOTHK010000090.1:0-4065 GCA_035447625.1 Chlamydiales bacterium | reverse complement strand
GCTTCAGTACGCGGTTTGGCGACTTTTGAGTCAAGAGAATCGCCATACAGGTGAGACCATGCAATGAGATTGATGTTTTCAGCGTCTTTTTTATTTGTAACAACAGCTTCATTCCATACTTCTTGTAAAAATCTTTGTACGCTGTCAGCAATCGCACGGTTATTTGTAGAGAATTTTTCATTTACAACATGAAAAAACATGGAAGAAGCTTTAATAAGATCTTGAGCTGATAAGTTTTGAGAACCAGGAAAGTCTAAAACAATATTGGTATCAACTTGTCGAATATTGACATCTGAAACACCCATTTTATTTACACGTGTGTACAGTTCGTTGATTCCTTGTTTGATGGCTTCTTCATTGGTAACGATTTGGTTGTTTTGGTCTCTTAGTTCGATTTGAACAGTTTTTCCACCAGAAAGATCCAATCCCCAATGTAGGATTTTTCTTTCGTCGCCACGGAAGTATTTTTTTACGCTTAATTTCAAGTTGTTCATTAAGATGTTTTGAGTAGGAGCTGGAACATCATATTTTGCTCTAAGATCTATGTTTACTTGAGCTGCATGATATTCATCTTTCCATTTGATAAGATCTTCATGAATATTTGTTTCAATTTTGTTTAATGTAAGAAGGCGTTGCTCGTAATCGGTAAATTCAAGTGTTGCAAATCGTTTGGATCCGTGAATTTTGAAGTTTTCTCTAGTGGCTTGAATGATGTTGCGATAGTAATTGCTTTTTTCAAAAACAAGCTCTTTTTGAAATTCTTTCAAGTTCATTTGTTCGCCTAGATAAGCGTTCATTTCAGATCTTGCTAAAAGTCCTTGAAGTTTGTACAAATCTTTGAAAAACTCTTTTGTTTTTGCTGATTTTGTGCTCTTTTGAAATTTTTGAATGAGGCGGTTAACTCCTTTTGGTATTACATATATTGATCCTGAATTAAACCCTTCCAAAGAATTATTGAGGTCTTGAATTGGAGCATAAACAATAAGACATAAGCTTTGTTGTTCTTTAGAAAGGTTTTTATATTCTTCCCAAGAAACAATAGGAAAGTTTTCTTTGGTGAGCTCAGAATAAGTCGGATTCCACTGATTTTTAATGTTGCTAATCAGATTGCTTACTTCTTCTTTAGCTAAAGCGTCTAATTTTAAAACTAGCATGCTATTGCTTGAAGATAAAGAATTTAAGTTAATAGAAAAACCGAGTTGATTTCCTTGAATACTTTCGTTAGTTTTTCTTGTTAATGATGCAATTTCATTAATAATAATTTGGTTGTATAGATTCTTATCATTTTCAGAAAGTTTGTTTTGGTATTGAATTACATCTGGATGTAATTCAAGTAAAATACTGTCATCATTCCAATTGATATACATTTTGTTGATAAGAGCATTTCTTTGACTAATTGGTAATGAGGTGATTTGATCTTTTCCATCAAAAACATACTTATTTTGAATTGTTTTAATATTCCAAGGGTTTTCTCCTTTTGAAAATTTCATCGAATGACGTTTGATAAGAGTTTCTGTATTTAGTAGCAGTTTTTCTTTTTGATCGATCAGTGCGATATGTTCTTCGTTGTTCTCTTTTTCCATTACATCTAAGTTTTCTTTTTGAGATAGCTCGATTTTTTCCATTTTCAATTGGCTGCGAAGTTTTCCAATTTTATTGATCAATTGTTGGATGTTTTGAAATTTGTTTTCTGAATCGTCTTGAGTAAATGAAGCAAAATATCTACTTGTAATAGTGCTGTTTTCTCCAAACACTTTTACAAAATCAGTTAGACTGTGAGCTAAAGATAGAATTAGTTCTTCAGATACTGTTAGAGATTTTGTTTCCAAAATATCTGTTGTTAATCGGGCTGTATCGCTTGTTCCAACGATTGTAAGAGCAAGTTGAGAAGAACGATCTAAAATAACTTCTGAATAAAGAGACGCTATTTCATTATTAGCTTTTTTCTCTGTAAACGAGAAAAAATTATCTAGATTCTTTGTATTAAAATGCACAGGAATTTTTCTTTGTACTAAAATAGTTTTAGAAGAATTTCTGTCAAAAGTATCAATAGAAAGTTGGGCGGGAGGAAATGAAATTAATGCTCCAGCTCTTTGAATATTGTTCTTAAATTTATTGGCATCTGCTTCTTTTGAAAAAGAGACTGCAATTTGTTCTGGATTGTTTTGATCAAAGTTGATGTCTGATGCTTTGATGCTCAATAAATCACAGTAAGATTTTATCCAATTGATATTACTTTTTTCTAAAGAATTTACGCGTTTTGCAATTTGAAGGCTGACTTTTGTAGCTTCTTTTGCGTCAATCGGTTTTTTTAAAGGTTTTGAATAAAAAAAGATTGTTGGGAGTATGTTATAAATTGTAAGTATAGTAACGGCAAGGATGAGAAAAAGTTGCCAATTTTTGCGTTTTTGCATTGCGACTGCTTCCTTATAATTGTTCTAGACTATGGGAGAATACCCAAAAATGTTTCATTATGTCTAGAGAAATATCTTGTTAATGGATGAAAAATTTTTAATTGATTTGTTTTCGATTTTTATATTATTTGCTGGGTTGTTTTTATGATTTTAAAACTTTGAGTATCATTTAACAAATATGATCTTTTAGTATAAAATGATTTCGAAAAAAAGGAGAATACCAATGCCATCGGTAGCGATTTTAGGAATGCAGTGGGGAGATGAAGGTAAAGGGAAAATGGTTGACGCTCTTTCATCAGAAGCTCAGTATATAGTGAGAGCACAAGGTGGAAATAATGCTGGACATACAATTAAAATCGAAGAGAATGAGTTTAAATTACATTTAGTTCCATCAGGTATTTTATATTCTCATACTCTTTGTTTTATTGGTGGTGGATGCGTTATTGATCCCAAAGTTTTACTTGGTGAAATTCAGGAATTAAAAGAAAAAGGGATTGAGATTTTTTCTCGACTTTTTATTTCAACAAATGCACATGTAATCATGCCCTATCATCATCTTTTGGATGGAGCTCAAGAGGATCTTCAGAAAAAAGGGGCTATTGGAACTACAAAAAGGGGGATTGGGCCTTGTTATTCAGATAAAGCAAAACGGATCGGGATACGAATTGCGGATTTGATAGATGAGGAAGTATTTGCAAAACGATTGCAGAATGCTTTGGAAATCAATAATGCTGAACTTGTGAAAATTTATGGAAAGGAAGCTTTAAGTTTTGAAAAGATTTTTTCAGAATATCAGGGGTATGCAAAACAATTAAGAGAGTACATTGCAGACGTAGAGCCGATGTTGCATCAAGCAGTAAAAGAAGATAAAAAAATTCTTTTTGAAGGAGCGCAAGGGGCTCTTTTAGATTTAACTTATGGAACGTATCCTTATGTGACTTCTTCGAACACCTTGAGTTCAGGCCTTTCTGCAGGTTCTGGTATTGCTCCGAATAAACTTGGGATAATTTTAGGGGTTATGAAAGCGTATTCGACGCGTGTTGGAAATGGTCCTTTCCCAACAGCTTTATCAGAAAGTGAAATGAATCTTTTTCCGTCCAATGAAGAAAGTCGTGAAATAGGAACGACAACGGGTCGTTTACGACAAATGGGTTGGTTTGATGCTGTCTTAGCTCGATATTCATGTAATATTAATGGAGTAGATTCTATTGCTTTAACAAAATTAGATATATTAGATGAATTGGAACAAATAAAAGTGTGTGTTGGTTATGAAATTAATGGTCACGAGCATTCATATCCTCCAACAAATCTTTTGGATTGGGAAAAAATTAAGCCTATTTATAAAATTTTACCTGGCTGGAAGAGTTCTACCCAAGATGTACAAAGATACGAAGACTTGCCGAAAAATGCCCAAGAATATGTAACTTTTTTATCTGATTTTATGGAAGCTCCTATAAGTGCTGTTTCTGTAGGACCCGAACGTAATAGAACAATAATGCGACAAAAGTTTTTTTAGCTTTTTTGAGGATGACAATGTTGAAAATGATATCGAGAAAAAAAATATTGAAAAAGAGTGAATTAATGGATATTCCAGAGCATATAGCGATCATAATGGATGGCAATCGAAGATGGGCCGCTGAAAGAAATATGC
>DAOTHK010000089.1:0-4204 GCA_035447625.1 Chlamydiales bacterium | reverse complement strand
CTTCTTTGGAAAGCTACAGGAAAATATGGCATTCCTTATTTCGCAAACTTTGTCAATTCCGATATGGATATGGAAGAGACACGCTCCATGTGCTGCCGCTTAAGACTCGACATCAGCCAGCTCAGCAAACGTGGTGGTGGACTTTTCGGATCTAATCCATTAACAGGATCCATTGGTGTTGTAACCATCAACATGCCCCGTATCGGTCATTTGTCTTCAACTGAAGAAGAATTTTTCACAAAACTTGAAGAAGTAATGGAACTTGCCAAAGAAAGTTTGGAAGTGAAAAGAAAAGTAATCGAACATATGACAGAGCAAGGTCTTTATCCTTATGCGAAATATTATCTAAGAGAAATCAAACAAAAATACAATGCATATTGGAGCAACCACTTCTCTACCATCGGTCTTTTAGGAATGAATGAAGCTTGCCAAAACCTACTTGGTGAAGGCATTTCAACGGAAAAAGGATATCAATTCTCTGAAAAAGTTTTAAATTTCATGAGAGATAAAATGACGGATTTCCAAAAAGAAACCGACAATTTCTACAATTTGGAAGCAACACCTGCTGAAGGTACCAGCTATCGTTTAGCTCTTTTAGATCAGAAAAGATTTACAGATATCCAATTTGCAAATAATGAGAATGTCCAGAATGGAGAAAAGCCTTTTTATACAAACTCAACCCTTCTTCCTGTTGATCATACCGATGATCTTTTCGCCACACTCGATCACCAAGATGGTCTACAAAAGCTTTATACAGGAGGAACCGTATTGCATGGTTATTTAGGAGAAAGTATTGATGATATCGAAAATGTGAAGAATCTTATTCGCAAAACTTTCAACCGTTATGAACTCCCTTATTTATCCATTACTCCGACTTTCAGCGTCTGTCAGACACATGGATATATCAAAGGAGAACATCATACATGTCCTACATGCCAAGCTCATTGCGAAGTATATTCAAGAGTTGTGGGATATATTCGTCCTGTTCAGCAATGGAATGAAGGCAAGCAAGCCGAATTCAAAATGAAAAAATATTACAAGGCTTAAATCATGAGAGTTGGTGGTTTATTAAAATTATCCTTGATTGATTACCCTCAAAAGCTGTCTTGCGTGATTTTCACGCAAGGCTGCCCTTTCAGATGCCATTTCTGTCATAATCCATCTTTAGTTCTTCCAGAAAAATTCACACCTGTAATAGAAGAAGAGGAAATCTTTAATTTCCTACAAAAAAGAGTGGGACAATTGGATGCTGTGGTTATTTCAGGAGGAGAACCCACCATTCAAAAAGACCTGATTACATTTGCCAAAAAAATACGTCAATTAGGTTACTTCATCAAATTAGACACCTCCGGTATACGACCTGATGTTATCCAAAAGCTACTCGATGAAAAACTTGTCGATTATATTGCCATGGACATCAAAACAAGTTCTTTAAAGTATGAATCTATTATCAATGTAAACATTGATCTAAATGCCATTAAAACTTCCATCGAACTGATCAAAAACTCCTCAATTGATTATGAATTTAGAACAACGATTCTTCCAGATCATCATCAAGAAGAGGAAGTTCATCAAATGGGTGAACTGATCAAAGGAGCTAAATTGCATATCCTCCAAGGGTTCATTCCTGATTTTTCTTTAAATCCGGATTTCCAATCTCTTGAAAAGTGCTCTGAAATAAAATTAAAAGAGTGTCAAAAAATTGCTGAAAAATATGTTGATAAATGCGAGATCCGCATCAACTAAAAAACTATTTGGAAAGATCTTTGATATGAAAATATGCATCATAAGATGATTTGGAGATGATTTCAACCTCTTTATCTGGAGAATCCAAAGGTAAAAAGCCAAGTCCTTTAAGAAATTTCTCTTTCATTTCAAAACGTTTTGCAGTGATATCCCTATCATTAAAATATTCCGGATGATGTTCTTTCATAAGTTTTAACTGAAAATCAAAAACGGTATCAAAAAGTCTTTCCACATCGATTTTTGATATTTTTTCGAAAACGATGGTATCTCTACTTTGATCATCTTTCGGACCGAAATGCTCAGAAAATAAAAGAAGTTCATCAAAATCACTTTTCTTGGATTCTTGCATTCGTTCCATTAAAAGATTTGCAAAATCCTTTAATGGATAATAAAGAAGAACTTTTTGCAAAGACGGACCCTTTTGGTCTAGATTCTCCTCCTGTTCTTCCTGTAATTTTTTCTCTATTTGTTTTTTTATCATAACAAGCATTTCCTGCTCGGTATATTCCCTATCTGCTTGAACAGGTATCACAACAAAAGAAATGCTTTTCTCGTGCATCATCGGCAAACTTTTAAGAACAAGGGGTTTGATATTCTGACTCAAATGATTTTCTGATTTTTCCTCAGATTGCACTGCTTCTACCTTTTCTTCTTTTACAAATGAAGGAGGCATCAAAGAAAGGTAATCAACTCTTTCTTGAGGACAATGATATAAACGCTTCATTAAAAGAGAAGGTTGCATTTGTGCTAAAGTCTCATTCAAATCATTTTGATGAATCAAAAAAGCACTTTCTTCCTCGTTCTTTCCTTGTTGCATCACGTAAAACCAAGGATTTTCTTTCGGATAGATATAATTACTTCCAGCACCGAAGAAAAAAGTTTTGAAAAAGAAATCGCTCGCTAAATTGAAGAAAGATGAATCAAAACCGGGAGCTACCAAATATCTTGCAGAAATCGTTGTAGTATCGGAGGGCAGAGCTCCATAAATCACAACGCCATTAAAAATCACAACATCAGGACCATTAGTTTCAAGGCGATGCACGGTATCATCTACAGCCGTACCGTTAAAATCTGCAAGATACGTAGAACCCGCTGTGATCGTCCCGAGCGTATTTACATAGATAGGGCTTGTCAAAGATCCGACATCTCCATCCAAAGCATTAAAAGTAACATCATTTACTGTATTGATTTCAACAGGATCTGAAACATTCAATATAGAAGTTGAAGAAACAAACAAGGCATCAGTTGTCTCAATTATTCCTCCAAAAAGGATTTGATTTGCAGTAATAGACACCTCACTCATACGAGACCCATCACCATACATATTATTTAAAGTAGCAATACCCGAAGAGGCTTGCAGTTCAAAAATATCCGCATAAAGATTTACTGGCAAAGTGACATTTCCAGCATTTTCAATCAATATTTGTGTAAGAGGAGAAGTCCCTCCAATAGTTCCCGAAAAAGAAATAGCTCCACCATTGGGGCAATTCATATTCAATAGATAAGATCCATTCAAAGTATTGCTGAATGTAACACCACTTTCCGATCCACTTGCCAAAAATTCCAAAGAAGAGCTCATCGTCACAGGCCCTGCAAAAGAAATGGCCTCATCAGCGATAATACCTCTAGCAATCGAAACAGGACCTGTTCCTGTTTGCCTGAAGGAACCACCTGTCAAAATATTTCCAGATCCCCCTACCAAAAATGTCCCGGATTGATTCACAACAATTGATCCTGAACTTGCTTGCCAAGCCGCATTTTTCGTAATATTATTTCCTGTAAGAGAAATGCCACCAGTACCTAACACATTGACAGCACCATTGAAAAGAGAGGTTCCAGAACCTGTGCTCTGAGATACACTTCCGGCATAAATATCGGTAGCAGTTACATTGACAGCTGTTTGAATCTGTACGCTATCCAAAGGATTGCTACCACCCACAATTCCTGCAAAAACGATATTGCCACCAGCTGATAAGATCAAATCATAATTTCCAGCTAAACCACCATTATAAGCATCCAAAGTACTGCTAAATTGAATATTTCCACCTGCCGTAAGCGTTGTATCTCCTCCAAGAATTGTTGGACTAGATAAACTAATATCCTGACCGACAATCAGAACCCCAATCAAACCACCAGGCCCTGTCCCATTTTGAGTATAGGAACCTGAAATCAATGTATCATTTGATAAAGAACCGGAAATAACACCGGAATTGGTAATGACCACAGAACCGCCATTGGTTGTGATAATTTCGCCATTTCTGACAAAGTTATTTCCTACCAGCACAATAGAATTACCAGCGCCATTGGTGTTCAAAGAACCGTTTATAGTAGCAATACCGGAAGAGGCAATCAAATTAATCGAAGAAGCATAAACGGTATGAATCGTAATCTCATCAACACTATTGACCACTACATCCCCAAGTCTTGTTGTAGCACCTGCCGTTTCATTTAAAGTAAT
>DAOTHK010000088.1:0-4334 GCA_035447625.1 Chlamydiales bacterium | reverse complement strand
ATGATATTAATTATTCAAAAGCTTTAATGGGCATTGTTATGAATGGAGCATATAAAGTGCTTTGTTTAAAAGATGCAAGAGGTTCTATTATTGCAAGAAGTCTTCTTAAACTTATGTGGAATGAGGATGAGGAAAAACCAGTATTATTTGCAGAAAACATCTATACTAAAGGGCTTATTGTTGTAGATGAGATTTTTCAACAAGCTATTATGGATTATGCTGATTTTCTAAAATTAGATTTATATAAAATTTCTTTAAAAGAATCCTCAATTTTAATTGAAGAAGAAATAGATAATCCTTTCCTGATAGATTCATTTTTACTATCTGATGAAGAGGAAGATCTTCCTGGCGTTTGTTTATTAAGAAGTTTTTATGGAAACGCTCCTTTTGAAAAACCTGAATCTTTAGGTCATATAGTTTCTAATGGGGAATATGAGTTTAGAGCTCAAAAAGTTTTTCCTCCTGAAGAAGAGTAAAAGGTTTCTAAAATCTCAATAGATGGCTATACTGGAAAAAATAATAGATTTTTTCGGTATAGATTATTATGGATAAGCTTTTAGTATTATTAGATCGTTTCATGTGGGAATATTTCCTTATATACATATTGCTCATTGTAGGTGTTTTTTTAACGATACGCATGAAGGGGATGCAGCTCAAATATCTTCCCTATTCTTTGAAATTGGCTTTTTCTCGCCATGATGATAATGCTAAAGGAGATATTTCTCAGTTTCAATCTCTTATGACTGCTATGGCGGCAACAATTGGTATAGGAAGTATTGCTGGAATGGCAACTGCTATTATCGGTGGAGGTTTTGGGGCGATTTTCTGGATGTGGATCATGGCTTTGATTGGTATGGTGACCAAATACTCCGAAGCTATATTAGCAGTAAAATTCCGTGAAGTAGATCATCGCGGGCAGATGTGCGGCGGTCCTATGTACTATATTGAGAAAGGACTTAAAAGCAAATGGCTTGGAGCCTGTTTTGCGATTTTTGGAGCTTTGGCAGCATTTGCCGGTGGAAATATGATTCAATCACAATCGATTGCAGATGCAGCTCAAGAACTTTGGAATATCCAACCTGTTTGGACAAGTTCTGTTTTGATGGTACTTTCAGGTATTGTGATTCTTGGAGGTATTCGGACTCTTGGAAAATTCAATGCTTTTTTAGTGCCGATTATGGCGGTTTTGTACTTATCAGGTGGTATTACGATCCTAACTGTTAAAGCGGAATATATCCTGCCAAGTATTGGTATGATTATCAAAGATGCTTTTACAGGTAGGTCGATTGCAGGTGGTTTTATTGGTGGCGGTATTTTAACAGCGATGCAAATGGGGATCGCTAGAGGTATCTCTTCGAATGAAGCAGGTCTTGGATCAGCTCCAATAGCATCGGCAGCTGCAAAAACAGACGTTCCTGGGCGTCAGGCTTTGATTTCTATGTCTGGGGTTTTTCTGTCTAGTTTTGTCGTATGTACGATTACAGTATTAGTTGTAGCTGTGACAGGTGTTGCTGGTAGCTACGCAGAAAGTGGAAGGCTTTTAAATGGTGCACCACTTGTTATGAAAGCGTTTGATTCAGTAATTCCTCATGGACGTTATATCGTTGCTTTAGGATTGATGCTATTTGGTTTTTCTACTATCTTAGGTTGGTCTTATTATGGTGAAAAATGCATGGAATATCTATTCCATGAAAGAATTATCCCTTTTTATCGCATACTATTCATCTTGATGGTTTTTGGCGGTGGTATGATGAGTATTAACGTGGTTTGGCCACTTGCAGATATTATGAATGGATTGATGGCTCTTCCTAATTTAATTTCACTTTTACTTCTTTCTGGCATTGTTGCTAAGGAAAGCAAGTCTTTCTTTGCCTTGGTTAAAAAAGAAAGAAAAAAAGAAAAGAAGATGAATGCTTAATTATAAATTATATTATAGAAAGAATCCAGAACGTCATTTAGTATAAAATTATAGATCTTTTACAGAAGGATTTGAAATCCTTAGAAAGAAAACGGATAATCACTTGATTATCCGTTTTTTATTATTTGTTGAATTCAATCATTGATATGTTTGGATTTTTTCTTTAATGATGCAAAGAGTTTCTTCGTCGCTTTTTAGAGTTTCTTGCATTTTTTCAACAACATGAGATGGCGCTTTTTCGATAAAGCTTTGTACAGAAAGCTTTTTCTTAGCACTTTCAATCGCTTTTTCAAGTTTTTCTTGCTCTTTTGAAAGTCTTTTGATTTCCTTTTCGATTAAGTCATGAGGCAATGGAATAGAAAAAGTTGTCTCATCCAAAGTAGCGATGGCGCCAATTTTTGGTAGATTTGCTTTTTCTACGTAATGAACATTTCCAATGCGGATTAATGTTTCGATTAAAGGAATATGTTTTTCTAAAAAGGTCTTTTCTTCTGCATTTGTGGTATGGATATACAAATCGGTTACAGTCGAAGGAGGAAGGCTCATTTCACCACGGATATTGCGGATTTGGAGAATGATTTTCTGAATTTTAGCAAAGGTGTTTTCGATATTAGAATCGATGTCTTTTTGATTGGGTACTTTTGGATAAGGAGCCACAATACAACCGATCTGATTTAAAGCGTTCAAGGTTCCTTTTGTATACGGGTCTATACCGCTGTTGATTGCAAATTGTCCGTAGATCTCTTTGACTAAAGAGAAGATTTCTTCTGTTATATATGGAGTGATTGGATGAAGAAGTCTGACAATGTCAATCAAGATGATTAAAAGAAGCTTCATCTTGCTTCTCTTCTCTTCCAGAGAACCTTTTTTATCAAATAGGTATGGTTTTACAAGCTCTAGATAATAAGCGCAAAAATCATTCCAGAAAAAGTCGTAGGCTATGGATGCAGCTTTATCAAAATGGAATTGATCGATGGCACTACGCATGTTTTCTATTGTTCTATTAGTTAGAGATAAAATCCAACGGTCTTCAATAGAAAAGATATCGAAATTTAGTCCTTTTTCAAGTTCTTCCTTGGAAAGGCCGTTTTCTTTGGCGATATTCATCAAAATAAAGCGGGATCCATTCCAAAGCTTATTGGCAAAATTGCGGTATTCTTCAAAACGTCTTAAATCTAAATCGATTTGTCTTGCATGAGTTGTCGATGCACAAAGAGCGATTCTCATGGCATCGGTTCCATATTCATCGATGATTTCTAAAGGATCGATAACATTGCCCTTTGATTTGGACATTTTTTCCCATTTTGAAGAAACATCTTTTGGAATAGGTTCTCCAAGATCAAAAGCTTTCTTTTCAGAATGGGGTACATATTCGATAAGAGAGTCGTTTTTGCGCCAGTAGGATTTTCCATAAATGAGTCCATGAAGGAATGTCTTGTGGAAGGGGATTTCTTCCATAACATATTCACCCATCATAATCATGCGGGCAACCCAGAAAAAGAGGATGTCATGTCCTGTTACAAGAACAGAAGTGGGGTAGAATTTTTTCAGATAATCTGTTTGGTTAGGCCAGCCTAAGACACTAAAAGGCCAAAGTCCGGATGAGAACCAGGTGTCTAAAACGTCTTCATCTTGTTGCCACATGTCTGGTTCTGCAATTACTTCTTCAGGAAGGTCTTTGCCTACATGACAAATTATTTTTTCTGGATCTTCTTTATGATACCAAATTGGGATACGGTGTCCCCACCAAAGTTGTCTGGAGATACACCAGTCACGAAGGTTTTCAATCCAATGGAAATAAGTCTTTTCAAAATTTTCAGGGATTAGTTCAATGCGCTTTTCTTTGACAGCTGAAATCAGCTTGTCTTTGAAAACCGACATTTTCACAAACCATTGCTTGGAAAGATAGGGTTCGATAACAGCTTTTGATCTATAGGAAACACCTACACGAAGTTTATAGGGTTCGATTTTTTCTAAAAGCCCGAGTTTTTCCATTTCGGCGACAACTTCTTTTCGTGCATCTTGCATAGAAAGCCCTTCGAATTTTGCACCGTTTTCATTGATGGTTCCATCAGGATTCATGATATTGATCATAGGAAGGTTATGGCGGAATCCAAGCTCGTAATCGTTTGGATCATGGGCGGGAGTGATTTTTACTATTCCGGAACCAAATTCAGGATCCACATAGTTGTCGGCAACAACAGGAATTTCTCTATTTTGAATGGGTAGGATGATGTTTTTGCCAATTAAATGCTGGTAGCGTGGGTCTTTTGGAGAAACTGCTAAAGCGGTGTCCCCGAGCATAGTTTCAGGTCGGGTAGTTGCAATAATGACATAGTCTTTGGAGTCTTGAACAGGGTAGCGGAAATACCATAGATGAGAATCTTTTTCTTCATATTCTACTTCATCATCTGCA
>DAOTHK010000087.1:0-4422 GCA_035447625.1 Chlamydiales bacterium | reverse complement strand
TATCTTACATCCAGTTCCGCCACGATCCCATTAATGCAAATTATTAAGAAACGGTGGATTATGACTGGTGCGGGATTATTTTCATTTTTTGCAATTATCTCTTCATTTATTGGAGTTACATTAAGTTTGATTGATTTTATTGTCGATGGATTGAAAATCAAAAAAAATGGTAAAGGTAGGGTTTTGGCTTGGATATTAACTTTTTTCCCTCCGTTGCTATTTGTTTACTTTTATCCAGAAGGATTCATTTTAGCATTGAAGTATGCAGGGATTTTTGTTGCGATATTATTGGCAATTTTGCCAGCTTTGATGGTATTTAAACTTCCTAAAAAAGGGTTTTATAAAAGTTTTGTAGGACGTTCATTATTAGTTATGATTATTTTGATTGCTGTTGGAATCATAGCCTTAGAATTTTTAGAAGAAGCTGGTATTTTGAGAAAATTAATTCAGCAATACATTCACCATGTTTAAATTAACAACAAAATTTAAGCCTTGCGGTGATCAGAAAGTCGCTATTGAGAAACTTTCTGCAGGGATTTCTTCTGGGAAAAAAGCACAAATTCTATTAGGAATTACTGGTTCTGGAAAAACATTTACCATGGCGAATGTAATTGAGCAGGTACAAAAACCTACGTTGATTTTAGCCCACAATAAAACTTTAGCCGCTCAGCTTTATCAAGAATTTAAGAATTTTTTTCCAAATAATGCAGTTGAGTATTTTGTTTCTTATTACGATTATTATCAGCCTGAAGCGTATATCGCTAGAACGGATACATACATAGAAAAAGATATGGCTATCAATGATAATATTGATAAAATGCGACTTTCTGCTACAAGGTCTTTGTTGGAACGACAAGATGTCATCATTGTTTCTTCTGTTTCTTGTATTTATGGTTTGGGAATGCCGGAATATTATGCAAATATGGTCTTAAAATTAAGCATAGGACAATCTCTTCAGAGGGAATCCATTTTATTTCATTTGATCGAAATGCATTATAAAAGAAACGATTTTGATTTAGCTAGAGGAGTCTTTCGGGTTCGAGGAGATATTATAGATATAGTTCCTGCATATGAAGATAAGATCGCTTATCGTATTGAGCTTTTTGGAGATGAAATAGAAAGATTGAGCATTATTGATCCGTTAACAGGAAGGATTTTTGAAAGAGTGGATTCCTTGCAAATATATCCTGGTTCCCACCATGTGACTCCGGAGGAGATACGCGAGGAAGCTATTGAATCGATTAAAAAAGAACTTAAAGAGCAGGAAAAAGTTTTTGGGAACTTTAATCAACTTATTGAAAAACAAAGAATTCATGAGAGAACTTTGTATGATTTGGAAATGATTAAAGAGGTTGGTTTCTGCAAAGGAATAGAGAATTATTCTAGGCATTTTAGTAAAAGAAAGGAAGGAGATCCCCCTTCTTGTTTATTAGATTATTTTCCGGATGATTTTTTGCTTTTTATTGACGAATCTCATCAGACACTTCCGCAAGTTCATGCGATGTATAATGGAGATAGGGCAAGAAAAAAATCATTAATTGAATTTGGTTTTAGACTGCCTTCGGCGTATGATAATCGACCATTGAAATTTGATGAAGTTCAGCAAAGGATTAATCAGGTTGTTTATGTTTCAGCGACTCCAGGTAAATGGGAATTTGAGCAAACCTTGGGTGATTTTGCTGAACAAATTATTAGACCGACAGGACTTTTAGATCCAGAAATTGAAATTCGAAAAGCAACAGGTCAAGTTGATGATGTTTTGGAAGAGATTCGAAAAGAAACAGAATTGGATGGAAGAGTTTTAGTAACAACTTTAACAAAAAGGTTGTCTGAAGATTTAACAAAGTACCTTCAAGAAATTGGTATTAAAGCAAAATACCTTCATTCGGATATAGAAACCTTGGAACGAATCCATATTATCAAATCTTTGCGAAAAGGCGAATTTAACGTCCTTGTAGGCATTAATTTGCTCCGGGAAGGGTTAGATATACCTGAAGTGAGTTTAGTGGCTATATTGGACGCTGATAAAGAAGGATTTTTAAGAAGTCAAACCTCTTTAATCCAAACATGTGGACGTGCAGCTAGAAATGATCGTGGAAGAGTTGTTATGTATGCCGATAAAATGACAGATTCAATTAAAACGACCATTGAAATTACTCAGAAAAGAAGAGCGATTCAAAATGAATATAATCAAAAACATGGAATCATTCCAAAAACTGTTAAAAAGGAAAAAATAGAAGATCTTGAAGAAACATTTGGGTTTGAAGAAAAAGACATGGATCCAAAAGTTTTAGATCAAAAACTTGAAATAGAATCAAAAGAAGAGATCGAAAAGAAAGTTAAAGAGCTTAAAAAGGTGATGAAAAAAGCTGCAAAGGAAATGAGATTTGAAGATGCTGCATATTACAGAGATTTGATTCAAAGATATCAAGGTTTAGAATTAATATAATGTAAAGCCAAAGATTTTTTGATTAAAAATGGGTTGTAAAGCTAGAAAATATTGGACGACTAAGAGAGGAAAAGTCTTCATATTATCTATAATTGATTCTTTTTTATTGTTATTTGTAAAGCCTCAAAAAAAACAGATTCTAAATCCTCAAAAGATACTTATTTCGAATATTGCCCATTTGGGAGATTTATTGGTATCTGTTCCCTCTGTTATGAAAATTCATAAGTATTTTCCAAAATGTGAAATTCATTTACTTGTAAATAGTGAATGCGTCGAAGCTGCTTCCTTGATAAGAGGGGTTGATAAGGTTTTTTCATTTGAGCACTATAGGCATAATAGAAAAAATACAAATATCTTATTTAAAGTTGTTCGTCACTATGCGGATTTCTTTCCTTTGATTAAAAAGCTAAGAAAAGAAAATTATACACTTACGATCGATTTTTATCCTTTTTTTGGTAATAGCTCTTGGATTCTTTTTTTATCCCGAATTCCATATAGGGTTGGTTATTCATCTGGAGGTTTTTCTTCCCTTTTTCATTTATATTCGACGTGGAAAGAAACGACTGATTCAATAAAAAAAAGGCATTTTGATTTATTAAAAAGTCTTTTTCCAAATATGGATAGTGAAGAGATTCCTGTTGAATTTAAGGTTGATCATAGTCGGGTTTTATCATCTTATAAATTAATTAGTCAGGAGTATTTTTTGTTTTTTCCTTATTGCGGAAGATCAAATGTTTCATGGGTGGATGATTCTTGGGTTGAATTAGGAAAGAGGTTACAAGAAATCAATCAGGTAGTGGTATTGATGGGAAAAGGGAAAGGGTTGGAAGAAAAAGCTATACACATTTCTAAAGGATTGAAAGAAAGTCTTTCGTATATTAATCAATGTCCTTTTAAGGATTTAATCTTATTAATAGCTAATGCCAAAGGTATTATTACGTTGGATTCAGCTCCTTTGCATTTAGCTGATATGTTTGATACGCCTACTGTTGTTGTTAATACAGGAATGGTTAATTCTTGTTATTGGGTTCCTCGAAAAAATTCTATTTCATTAAGAGCTGACTGTGGGCATTATCCCTGTTATCAAAAATATGGTTGTGATAGCCTTGCCTGCATTAAAAAAATCACTCCTCAAGAAGTTTTGAATGCCATTATTGAATTGGTCAAAATGTAAAGCTACTTTACAAGCTAAGGTTTCTTCTTCGGAAATTCATTTGTTTTGGAATTTATCAGGAAAAGCATTTGCTGGTTTAAGTTCTTACATAACTCTTCCATATCTATTTTCTTATTTTAAGCCTGAAAAGATGGGATATTTTGTTATGTATCAAATGGTTTTTACATGGTTGATGGTGATGGATTTTGGTTTAGGGATCGGTGTAAATAGGATGTTTTCGCAAAAATGGCAAATACCATCTCAAAAAGGGAAAGCCAAGCAATATTTTTATGCGGTTGAAAAATTGCAGATGTTTTTAGTTTTGTTTTTTTTGATAGTAACTTTTGTATTTTATAGTGGAAGTCTTGCTATTGATTTTGCTAATTCTGAGATCTATGTAGGGATTGCTTTGGCATTAATTTCATATTATCCAGTATTGCTTTATATGAACACCTTGATGGGGATGTTGAAATTTTTTCAGTTGAATTGTTTTCATTTTCTGTATGTGTTTTGTAAGTTTTATGGAGCAATATTTTTTTTATATTATTTTCAAATGACTACTTCTCAGTATTTTTTAGGTCAGGCCTTGATTAATTTTTTTTATGTAATTTTGTTAAGAATAACAATTCATAAAAGTGGTATCGCAATAGATCCTTTTTGTAAAGTTGCAATTAAAGAATGTAAAGCTTTAAAAATCTTTTCCAGAGATATGGGCGTTATGTCAATTTTGACAATGTTAATTGTTCAATTAGATAAATGGTATTTACTTGTGAGTGATTCGTTAGACTTACTCGGATATTATGGTATGATATGGTCATTA
>DAOTHK010000086.1:0-4442 GCA_035447625.1 Chlamydiales bacterium | reverse complement strand
TAAAAAACGTATTGCAGATTCCGGCCTTAACCCAGAAAATTATAAATGGTATCTGGACTTAAGAGAATATGGCACAGTACCACATGCAGGCTTTGGTGTTGGATTCGAAAGACTCATTCGTTATTTAACAGGAATTGAAAACATTCGAGATGTTATTCCTTTCCCTAGATATCCAGGTCAATGCGAGTATTAAGAATCGCATAAATATGAGAAGAGGAATGTCCTCTTCTCATTAAATATTGATAAACTTTGTTTCTCTCTTTCAAATGTAGTTTTTTGCGCATATAAAATTCTTCTAAATATTGAAATTCCTTTTCATCATCAAAATCATTTAAAACCTTTTCAATTTCCTTTTTCAAAATCCCCTTTTGTAATAAATAGCCATATAGATACTTTTTTCCATAACCTTGGTACATTTTATCTTCAATTAAACGTTGCAACCTCTCTTGATCATTCAAATATCCAAAATGAATACAAACAGAGATCACCTCATCAATAGTCTTTTCAGAAAAATACCGCGCTTTCATTTTTTGTCTCAGCTGATTTTCTAAAAAATTTCTTATTGAAAACATAAAAAAAGCATACTTTTTTCCCATTTCCAATTCTTTTTGATAGAAATAATCTCTAAATTCTTCTTCTGAAGCAAAAGCCCTATCCTTAAGATGTTTTTCCATTTTTAAATATGCTTTAAAAAAAACTCTTTCATTATAAACAACTTCTAAAAAATCTTTTTCTTTCTTAAGCTTCACACTATTCATAAATATCTTTTTGTAAATTTTTTTTTAAATCATGCAAAATAAAATTTTGATAATCATCAACTCTTCTAAAAATGCCAAAAGTAGATCTATTTGATTATTTCTGCTATAATATTTAAGCATAACCGAAAGTCGATAATTATGAATCAACAAACAGACCAATTATTTGTTAGCAAAGAATTTGAAAATGAACGTATCGATAAATTTTTAGCTAACTGCTTTCCCAACCAATCCCGCAGTTATTTTCAATATCTGATTGAAAATAACTGCATTCAAATCAATGGTCAAAATGTTAAAAAACGCACAAAAGTAAAAGAAAATGATGAAGTAGAAATCTTTTTTATCGCCCTACCTGAACTCGATGCAAAACCTGAAAATATACCTCTAGACATCCTTTATGAAGATGAGTGGCTTATCGTTGTCAATAAGCCAGCTGGAATGGTCGTACACCCAGCTCCCGGCCATTATAACAATACCTTTGTCAATGCCCTGTTATACCATTGCCAAGAGGTAAAAGAAATTTCTCAAGACCATCGACCTGGTATTGTTCATCGCTTAGATAAAGACACCTCAGGAATATTAATTGCGGCAAAAACAATCGAATGCCATCAAAAATTGATCGAACTATTTTCGAGTCGCCAAATTTACAAAGAATATTTAGCCATTGTATCTGGAAATATTACATCTCAGACAATTGAAACAGGTATTCAACGACACAAAATAGACAGAAAAAAAATGAGTGTTTCAAAAGAGGGAAAAATTGCCATTTCAGAAATTACAAATCTTGCCCATGATCACAATTTCTCACTTGCCAAAGTTCATATTTTAACAGGCAGAACCCATCAAATACGCGTTCACTGTAATTATTTGAACCATCCTATTTTAGGTGATGAAGTTTATGGATCTACAGCCATCAATAAAAAATATAATGCAAAAAGGCAGATGCTTCATGCCTATAAAATTTCTTTTAATCATCCTATAAAAAATTCTAAAATCAACCTCTCATGCCCCCCTCCGGTAGATTTTCAAAATTATTTAAAAAAATTTGAATTAGAAATTTCATTATGAAAAATTCTGTTAGCTTATAAAGGGCTTTTTTTGTAAGATTCTAATTTTGAATGAAAACCTTTCAAACATAACAAAGGAAACGCGATTATGAAAGAATTTGTAGAGTACATTGTGAAAAATCTTGTAGATCACCCAGAGAAAGTAAGAATCAATGAAATCGGTGGGACACATACATTGATCATTGAACTTGCTGTAGAAAAATCAGATATCGGCAAAATCATTGGTAAAAAAGGAAAAACAATCAACGCAATTAGAACACTATTAATGTCAGTAGCTTCACGCAACGGCATTAGAGTTAATCTAGAAATCATTGAAGAATCAAAAAGCTAGTTTTTTTTTAGTACTTCAATAAGACTTTAGGCGGAAGAAATTCCGCCTTTTTTTATTCCATAATGGAAGGTAAATAAGGAGAAATCAAAGTTTTTCTAGAATTGACTTTTCCGGCTCCATAATAAATCACTCCAAGAGGAAGTCCTTCTCCTTCTGCATCTTTTAGTTCTTCGTATACAAAACCACTTTCATCAACAGTTTCTTGTAAACTTGCCTTATTTTTACCTAAAAAGGCAATTTTCACATCCATGTTTTTCATAACCGGAGATTTCTGAAAGTTGCTTAAAAAACGCTTCAAATGTTCAAACGCAAGTTCTTTTTTAGGAATATAAAACCAAAGTTGATCATAATGCTGATATTCCACAAACTCAGAATGAAAGACTTCATCAGCTCCACGAATGGTGGAAACCATATAAAGATGCAGATCAATTTCCGGTCTTTCCTGACTGATACGGTCAGCGATAATATACCATTTCTCCCTTAACTTAGGAGAAAACTCTTTAAAAATCTTCACATTGCTTGCAAACATTTTCATCTGTCCAACACGACAGCAACCATTGATGATTTTCGTATCAGAAAATAGTGTTTCCTTACTGTCTGATAAACATTTTTGAATACTTTCTTCAACAGCTTTTTCTTTAAAATGATACACCTTTTTATATAGCGAATACATATCCTTTGTCTGCAATATTTTTTTCGCCATTGTCTTTGTATAATCTTCTTGATGAATATTTTCTTGCTGGACTACTTCCCTATAGGAATTTGCCATAATGGTTTTCATACGATTCAAAAGATTTGCGATTACTTCAACATCTTTTCGAGTCACTTTCATAAGTAAATCTGTATCATCCAAAATTCCGTAAATGAAATGCAGATATTCCATAAATTCCCTTTGAGGATGTATGAAATAACCATTTTTCTTAAAATGATTAGCCTTTCTATTAAGAATTTCAGATAATTTCCAATCTTCGACTTTCTCTAACTTCTTTTTTTCAAATTCCTCTTCAGCAATATTTAAAGTACTAAATCGATCATTCATATCCATAGCTATTTCAGCTACAAGTGTATTACAAGCCTGTGCATCACTAAAAACCCCTGCAATAGGAGATTTTGTATTAATAGTAATTTTATGGTGATCTAGTACAGAAATCACTTGAAAATAGGATGGAATATTCATTTCTTCATAGTTACAGAAATCCCGCATGGTTACGGTCCCCAAGGGGAAAGCACTAAGCTCAGAGGATTTGATCAAACCAATCGGCGTATATTTTCCTTTAAACGCACGCACAACAGTTAAAAATTGATGAGGACCTATTTTATTTTTAATCTCTTCAAAATCAGCTGAAGAAGTTACAAAATGCCTCTCATGCCCCAACACCTGTGACTTAATTTGAAAAGCAATGTTGGCAGTTTCCAAAAAAGCATTCATTTCTTTTCGAGTAACAGCAAGTCCATGCAAAAACTTTTCTAAAAAAGCAAAAATATTTTGACGATTATCAATCAAATATCCCTTATCATCAAAAAGAGTGGAGTGATTGATCATTTCCTTTAAGTCATCCAAATGGATGATTCCCTCTTTAGCTTGTTTCGCAAGATAATCACCCAATGTTTTAAAAGAAGCCTCAATTCCCTCTTCTATGAAAAAGAGCTTTTGTAAAAATGCAGACAATTTTTCTTTTTGATTTTCTGAATATTCACGAGCCGGAGAACAATCTTTAATTTTGGTAGAAAAAATTTCATCAACAAAATCAATCAACTCTTCTTTTTGAAGTTTATCTTTGGAAAAAAGAGAAATAATCTTTTGCTGAAGCTTATTTTCAAGCCATCTAAAACAATAATTAAATAGCATGATGATATTACGAACACCTTCTACATCAACTCCTCTCCAATCTCCAATATAGTATCCATAATCATCTACAATAACAACCGTATTAGAAATGCGATCATGATCCATCAAAGTTGTTTTTTCAAATACCTTCTTTTTAATCAATCCCTCCTGAGACATTATATCGGTGCTAGATAAGGAAAGCGTTGTGCGGGTTTTAGCAAGAATATGAAAAACATCTTCCCCAAAGATATCTAAAAAAAGCAATTTTATTTCAATTTGAGATTTTGGAGGACCTCCTGGAACATTCCAATAATGCAATCCTGAAGAAACTCTTGCAGCAAAAGCATCGAGCCAGCCCCAAAAAGATGAAATGGTGGAATCCAAATCCGGAGATTTATGAGCTGTTACAAAATGAGAACCTTTATATACTTGTCCAAGACCTACAGGAAACAACCTTTGGT
>DAOTHK010000085.1:0-4531 GCA_035447625.1 Chlamydiales bacterium | reverse complement strand
CAATCACTTTCTAATGGAATTACTATTGATTGTCGATGCTCTTAAAAGAGCATCGACAATCAATAGTAATTCCATTAGAAAGTGATTGGGACGATTCGCCAAGGACTGAACTACAAAAACATTCTTTCCTTCAACATCTTCTAGAATTTCTACACCAATTTCACCATCAGGAAATTGATCAATTTTAAGATTCCCCAAAGAAACATCTAAAGATTGCACCAAATCCTTGGCAAACTTTACGTGGGAGGAACCTGAGAAAATAATGTTATTTGAATTTTTCATAATAAAGAATTGGGGTGGAAGGATTCGAACCTCCGAATGGCGAGACCAAAACCCGCTGCCTTACCGCTTGGCGACACCCCATCAAAAAAGGTAAATGATAGTTTATGAAATTCTCTTTTTTTTTCTCAATATCTTTTTTTATTTTAACTCTCAGAAAAAATTTCGCTCGTTTTTCATCTCTTAAAAATCGGGTGCATCAAGTTTTTTATACCTAAAACTGCAACAACAACACCACTCGCAACAAATAAATTTGCTGCAATAAATTGCATCGCATTAATTGATGAAAAGTCAGGAAATTTTTTTACAACTAATCCAACATCAAAAGCAATAACTCCAATCATTGCAGCAATTCCAAAAAAATACTTGATCGCTGCTAATCCAACAGAAAAAGCTAAAACAGCTACTGGAGGCCCTAAAATCACTTTCAGACAATGTTTATCAAAATGAAATCTAAATTCATCAAAATTTAAAGAAACAACACATCCCCAAGCACATGTAAAAGGAACGGCTCCATAAAAAGCTCCTTGAGCTAAAGTACTTGCTAAAGTCATATATAATCCTTTTTAGAAGATTTTTATAAAACATGATACATATTTTCTAAAAAAAACAATATAAGTTTTTCGAAATAAATAATTTACACCTGACAATAGAGAAATAAATTTCTCAGACGTATATCCTTATCATCTAATTATTTTCATATTCCTATTATCGAAATTTATTCATATTTTTTTATTGTTTTAAAAAAAACTTTTTGATTATCTCACACCTAGGGGGAACGCATGCATATCGTACATATTGCAGCTGAATTAGCTCCGCTTGCAAAAGCAGGAGGACTTGGAGACGTTGTTGAAGGGCTGAGCTTAAGCCAAGAAAAACAAGGACATAACGTCCATGTACTACTACCGAAATATTCTTTTTTAAGTCAAAAAAACCTTCAAAACCTTCATTCTGAATACAATATAGTCTCGACTATTTTCGATCAAGAAAACCATAAATTCAGAATATATTCTTCCGATTATCATGGCATTAAGTTGCATCTTATCGAAGATCGTTTAAAACTTCTTAAAAGAAAGAAAATTTACGGCTATCCCGATGACTTAGAAAGGTTTTTATTTTTCTGCAAAGCTTCTTTGGAATATCTAAAACATCAACATCCTGTCATTGACATACTGCATATACATGACTGGCATACAGGAGCCTGCCCTCTATTATATAAAGCTTATTTCGAAAATAAGGGACTAAAAATCAAAAAGATCATCTTTACTATCCATAATCTTGCCTACCAAGGAATTTGCACAAAAAAAGAACTAGAAAAAGTAGCTAAATTTCCAAAAAAATTTTTAAATAAAATCACACAAAGCCAAAAACCTTTACAATACAACCTGCTTAAATCAGGAATCGTTTACTCCGATTTTGTTACAACTGTCTCCCCTACTTATGCCCAAGAAATTTTAACGAAAAAGTTTGGATGTGGCATGCATCATTTTTTAAGAAAAAACAAAAATAAAATCTTTGGAATACTAAATGGCATTGAAACAAATTCCTGGAATCCTAAAACAGACCCTTTCCTGCACAAAAACTATTCCAATGAAGACTCTATCAATAAAATCTTACGTGCAAAACATTTAAATAAGCATTTTCTGCAGACTAAATTTCATTTAGAAATATCACCTAAACCACTTGTCGCAAACGTAGGAAGATTAGTACAGCAAAAAGCACCAAAACTTATTAAAGTAATGCTCGAAGAAACATTAAAAAGAGGTGGTCAATTTATCCTGCTCGCAACTCCAATGGATCCAAAAACTAAAAAAGAATTTTCAGATCTTGCTAAACGCTACCGAAAAAACAAAAATGTAGCTTTTATCTTTGAATATAATGAACAACTATCTCATATCATATTTGCAGCTACAGATTTTTTAATTATTCCTTCATATTTCGAACCCTGCGGCCTCACACAACTATATGCTTTCCGTTATGGAACCATCCCGATTGCTCACAAAACAGGAGGCCTTGCAGATACTATTTTTGATGTATACGATCCCGATATTCCAAAAAGTCAAATAAACGGATACCTGTTTGAAAAGCCCCTATTTAACCCTGCCAGAAAGAGCATTCAAAGAGCGCTTAAAGACTTTGATGAAAATCGAGACATGCAAAAAGATATGATTTCAAAATCTATGAAACTCGATTATTCATGGAAAAGCTCTGCAAAAAAATATTTAGCCTTATATAAGAAATCAACCAAGTAAGGCTTTTTTCAAATAAGTACGATTTGCATAAATATAATCCACCATCGTCAAAACAGTATAAATCGCTGCGATGCTGACAGCACAAACGGAAATATTTTGCAAAGTGTCTAGAGAGATAAACCCCATCGTATAAGGAATCATCAAAATCACGATGAAAAATTCCACAACAGCATTTAAAAAAGTTTTGATTTTACCCGATTTTCGAGCACCCAAAGCCATCCCTTTCAAAGCGCAAATCGTACGCAAGGTACTAATAAAAAATTCTCTATAAAAAAAGACAAAAACAAGCAAAATTGGAATTTGTACCCAGCCGGCAGTAAATGTTAGATAAATAGATAAATTCATAATGCTATCGGCCATTGGATCTATAACTTTACCAAAATCACTCACCTCATTTCTTTTTCTGGCAACAAAACCATCGATCAAATCAGTTACCTGACAAATTCCCATGATAAAAAGCAAAATATAGGGAACATAAAGAGAAGGAATATGAAACCGCTGATATTGCAAATAAATGAGAGGAAATAAGGGAATTAAGACAATTCTGGAAAAAGTCACATAATGAGCAAGATACATATTCGATCCTTGTTTTTTTTATTAAAATATCATTGAATCTGTCAAAAATTAAAGGAAAAAACCAATTAATTGATTTTTTCTTTAATCCACCGATAATCACTATTTATATTTTGTAAAGTCCAACGTTGTCCATCTGGAATCACCACTTCAAGATTTCCTTTAATTGTGCAATTTTGGATAACAGCTTCAGCACTGCCTTGCAAAATAATCTTAAATGATTCTTTTCGATAAATTTCGTTTTTCCAAAAGATATTTTGAGCTTGGCGATCGATTCCTTTATTTTCTATTTTAACATTTTCCATAATCAAGCGCCCTGTATTATTCGAATAATAGATATTTTTCTCCAAATTTTTCTTTCCAAATGGATCTGTTGCAATCACCACAAATGAACCATCAAGATCCATTTGATCAATCCTAGCATCCGATAGCTGAAGTTGCAGTTCTGAAAAAAGCTTCATCGAACCGTTTGCAATCTTTTTACAAATCGCTGAAAACATCGGCCCTAAAGATGCGTGCAAATCAATATGCAATGGCATATCCTTTTGAATATAGGATTCAAAAGCCCTTAACTGAGGAATTTTAAAACCGCACTCTTCTAAAAGAAAATGATAATTTTTTTGAAAAAGATAATAGGCGGCAAGTGGCGTATCAGAATAAGACCCATCTTTTGGTTTCAATCTTTTTGTCGGAGCAATCGTTTTTTCTCGATAATTCTTAGTAACTAAAACTTGCTCTTTATTGAGATAATCCGCCAGCCCCTGCATCAAAAGCTCCAACCGACCAGCCTTATACTTTTCACCATTTACAACTATTTCTGTTTTCATATTCAGGATCATTTTTGCAAAAGGATGCTCTTGGATAACCAATTGCATATAATTCAAATCCACAAAAAGCAGATTCGTATTCGCTGGATAGATTGAAATATCTGATCCATCTACCCCTTTCTCTTGAATGCCTTCTTTTTGAAAATCGGTATACTCAATATTTACAATCCGCAATTGATCTTTTTCTTTTTTCTCTACGATCATTCCCTCTTCAGAACCCACTTTTTTTTCGCATGTAGCAAATCCCCAAAAGACCTTTTTTTGCAGACAATGACTTAAAAATCGCATTAACCCATCATCAATGCCTGCAATCGGATTATTAACTTGTCTAATAAAAGCTTTTGTTTTGCCAAGCTTTTTAAAATGTTCAAAAAAATGATGAGTGAGTAAAAGAGGCCATAAAGCTCCATGACCAAAAGGTTTCATCATAAGAGTCATTTTCTCTGAAAAAACAAATTCCTTTTTTTCAGAAATCAAAGGAACTAAAGGCTGTGGCTCTATAATAAAAGATTCTTTCGATCTTCCGAAATAATGGTTTTCATCTAAGAAAATGAGCATTTTTTGATGATTGTCTTTTTCATAAGATGTCATCAAAAAAAT
>DAOTHK010000084.1:0-4566 GCA_035447625.1 Chlamydiales bacterium | reverse complement strand
AGGACAAGATAGCCACCGTTTTTTATCTGAGGAAACAACAAAGCCATGTATTATCGGAGGAGTGATTTTTGACGATATGCCTGGCTTGGATGCGGATTCTGATGGAGATATTGTTTATCATGCGATCTGTAATGCTATAACATCGATTATACATGTTCCAATTCTTGGAGGAATTGCAATCGAGTTATGTCATAAGGATGGTATTACTGATTCTTCTGTTTATTTACAAAAAGGGTTGGATTTTTTAAAAAATTGGAAAATTGAACACATTGCATTATCTATTGAAGGTGTGCGTCCGCGTATGCAAAAGAAAATTGATCCAATACGATTAAATGTTGCATCTTTGTTGCATTTACATATTGATCAAGTGGGTATTACTGTAACATCCGGGGATGGCCTTACGAGTTTTGGGCTAGGTGAAGGAGTTCAATGTCTTTGTGTTTTGACTGTTTTTAAATAAGAGGAGAAAGAGTAGGTTATAATTTTTAACTTAATCTTAGATTCAGTCCAAGTGCTATACATAGAGAAACTAAAGTATGCCATTTAGGATTTCCTGTTGGAGAAAGTGTTTTATAAAGGCTTTCTCTGCCTAAATGAGTTTTTTTTGCTAATTTGTTTAATCCTCCTTGGGCATCTGCTACATTACGAAGAGCAAGAAGAAAAAGATGTTGAGATTCTTCATCACCTTTTAAGCTTTCTTCCAATGCTTCATTTAAATATGCAACTGCTTCATCATGGTTTTCTAAACGCTTTAATAAGAAATCTTTATATTTTTTACTCATTTTTTCCTCCTTGAAAGATAATCTTTTAAATACTCTTTTGCCTGAAAAATATCCTTATTTTGCGAACCTTTATCTCCACCGCAAAGGAGTAAAATGACTTTATTTCCAGTTTTTCCGTAATAAATTCTAATGCCAGATCCATAGTGAATTCGCAATTCATAAACTCCATCTTTCAATGGTTTACAGTCACCAAAATTTCCAAGAGATAAACGGTCGAGTCTTGTTAAAATTTTTGCTCTGGTATGAATTCCTTTAATTTTTTGAAACCAATGTTCAAAAGGACATTTTCCTGAGACTGTTTCGTAGATTTCAATATCGATTTCTTTCATTCTTTTATTGTATCTTATAAGATACAATTAATTCAATAGTATTTTTTAATCCATTAATATTGATTGATTTATGTATTGAGCCTTGTGTTGCGAATTTGAGAATATTATTATATTAGGTAATAATTAATAGGAATTAATAAACATCTCTTAAATAGCGATTGTCTTCTCTAAGCTTTTGGATAAATTCAATAGCTTCATGGTTAGAGATGTCTTTTTTTTCTTGAGCTATTTCAATTAATGCAAGTTCGATGTCTTTTGCCATTTTTTTTGCATCCCCGCAAACATAAATAGATCCACCGTCTTGAATGTGTTTCCATACAGCGTCTTTTTCTTTTAGCAAAATATGTTGAACATATATTTTTTCTTTTTGATCCCTTGAAAAGGCAAGAGATAATTTTAACTTGTTTTCAGATTCAAATTTTTTCAGTTCATCTTCGTAGAAAAAATCTTGTTTTCGATGTTTTTCTCCAAAAAACAGCCAATTTTTTCCAGGTGCGTTTTTATGGATTCTTTCCAAAATGAACGCTCTAAATGGGGCGATTCCAGTTCCAGAACCAATCATCAATATGTCGGTTGAGGGATCTTTTGGAAGATGAAAGCCGTGGGAGGGTTGCACATAAATGTCATAGTGAGTTTCTGGGCATTCACAAAGATATGTTGAACAAACACCTTTTCTTAGGTATCCTGATGCCTCGTAGGTGACATGGGCAACTATTAACTCAATAGAGTTAGGTGTTGCTTTGCATGCAGAAGTGATTGAATACAGGCGAGGGATTAGAGGAAGGAGTTTTTGGCATAATTCATCTAAATCAAGCTCTTTTATTGGGAATTCAATAAGTGTATCAAAAAGAGCGTGAGTTTCTATGTAATCTTTTAGAAGTTCTCGATTGTCTAGAAGATTTTGAAGTTTTTCTTCATTTTCTTTGAGTTTTTGATTTTTGATTAAATATTTAAAAAATCCATTGGAAAGTTTTGTGATGGAAGCTTCTTTTAAGAAAAAATCATAAATGGAAGTTTTTGTATTTGTTTTGGGATGGGAGATGCTCTTTTCTTTTGAGATATTGAGAACTTCTAAAGTTCTTTCTATAAGAGAGGGTTCGTTTTGTGGTAAAACAGCCAAGCTATCCCCAGGTGTATATTGAATATTTGTGTTTGAAATATCGAATTTTAAATGGTATGTCTTTTTATCACTTAGCGGATTTAAAACTGTTCTTTCAATGAGTTTAGATTGAAAAGGATTTTGGCGATTATATGTATTCATAAGTTTTTTTTTGCTTTTTCTTTCCATATACTTGATTATAAATGACCTTGTCAATTTTTCTCCTGAAAAGATTAAAAAAAAGATAGACAGTCCTAAAAAAAGCTTGTACTATTTTTAATAACAGAGTTCTTGAAATAGTAAGGATTTTTTATGAAAAAGCTTTGGATTGTACTTGTATTTTTATGTATGGGATGTGGAATGGATCAAGGGGTTTATCGCAGCTATATCATTTCTCAAAGAGAGGCTGCTACTGCAGAAGATGCAAAGCAACCTACTGAAAATCCAAGGTTTATGAACGATTATTGATTGAATTTCGTACAATCCTTTTTATCGTAGCATTTTTTTAGTTCAGTCAATTTCTTGTTGGAAATTCCTCCAAGAAATTGAATAGCTGTCATTAATCGAGCCCGTGTTCTTTCTTTTCCTAATAAATCGATAGAGCTAAATAGAGGAGGACCGAATTTTTTTCCCATAATCGCTCCGAAAAGAATTGGCATAATGATTTTCTTATGATGTACACCAAATAATGTTGCAGAACTATGGGAAGCTTGTTCCATCCCCTGGCTTGTCCAAGCATTGCTTTCTTCTAATTGAAAGATAATTGTTTGGAGTATAAGGGCTGATAATTCTTTTGTGCTTTTCTTTGGAACTAAAAGATCTTCTGATAAAGGAAGATTATTAATGAAGAAAAAATTGCATAAATCTAAAAAATCACCGAATGTTTTAATCCGTGTATGCGCAAGAGGTATGAGTTTTTTTAAATAGTCATCATTTAAAGCCCATTTTTTGATTTCTAAGAGAAGTTCATCTTCTGAGAGTTTATTGATGATATATTGTTGATTCAACCAATCTAATTTATGCACATCGAAAAAGGCTCCGCTCTTTCCAAATCTAGAAGGATCAAAAGTTGTAGCGATTTCTTCTAAAGAATAGATCTCTTGATCATTAGGCATACTATAGCCCATTAAAGTTAAGAAATTTGCCATAGCTTCTGGAAGGTATCCTGAATCTTGATAAAAGAAAATAGAAGTTGGGTTTCTTCTTTTTGATAGCTTTCTGCCGTCTTCTCCTAAAAGAAGAGGCATGTGCATAAATATTGGCTTTTCCCAACCAAACGCATCATATAAAAAGATATGTTTTGGAGTGGAAGAAATCCATTCATCTCCTCGAATTACGTGGGTGATTTTCATTAGATGATCGTCTACAACGTTAGCTAAATGGTAAGTTGGAAAGCCGTCTGATTTAATTAGGATTTGATCGTCGATATCTGCCCAAGGTGTGATGATTTGTCCTTTTATCTGATCTTCGAAAACGCATTCACCAGTAAGAGGTATTTTTAATCGAATGACATAGCTTTGTCCTTCTTTTTCTCTTTGTGCAATTTCTTCTTCAGATAAATTTCTATAACGTCTGTCGTAGCCAAGCTTTTTACCAAGAGTTTTGGCCATTTCGCGCATTTCTGCTAGTTCTTCAGAAGTTGCGAAACATTTATATGCTTTTCCTTCTTTTAAAAGTTGATTTGCATATTTATGATAAATTTCTAAACGTTCTGATTGACGATAGGGACCGAATGGTCCTCCAATATCAGGACCTTCATCCCATTCAATGTTTCCCCATGATAGAGATTTGAAGATGTTTTGTTCGTATTCAGGAAGAGAGCGCGCTTTATCGGTGTCTTCGATGCGTAAAATGAATTTTCCATTATGATGTTTAGCAAAAATTTGGTTGAATAAAGCTATATATAATGTTCCTACATGAGGATCGCCGGTCGGAGAAGGGGCTATGCGTGTGCGTACTTCTTTCATAAAAATTCCTTTATTAATTTTAAGGATCTATTTTCTAGCGAAATTGTTTTTATTTCAATAATCAAAACTATTGTTTTGTATTTCATGTAAGAAAATTAGATCTTTCATAATGTTATAACACTCTTGTAGTTGTAAATCTGTTACTGTGAATTGTTCAACGGCGTCGCAGTCATATTTCTTGTTCTTGATCTCATTTAAAAAATCTTGGTAATTTTTATTTTGATCAATTCTCTTTTTTGAATTTTTTCTCAAAGTTTCAAGGTGTCGGGTGAATAAATTGGAAGGTTTTTCCAAATTATGTTTATAGAGAAGGGATAATTTTTTTCGGTGAATATCTGGGATGTCTTCTAATTTATCTTCGAAATTAGGGGAGATTTCTCCTGGATCTA
>DAOTHK010000083.1:0-4586 GCA_035447625.1 Chlamydiales bacterium | reverse complement strand
TCTGGCATGCGAAATCTTGGATCCTTTTCTAACGCCCTATTTCGAAGATCTTATATCCTATGCAGTCATTGGTGCCAGAACTACAACTTCCATGCATCATCGCATCCATAGTTCTTATCTAGAAGCTCCTGTAGGTATTAAAAATTCTCTTTATGGATCTATTGAAGATGCCCTTTTAGGCTGTCTTGTTGCAAAACAGCCTCATATCTCTTTCCAAGCAAATGAAAAAGGCACAATTGAAAAAAGAAAATCCCAAGGAAACCCTTCTCCTCACATCATATTACGGGGAAGCAAAGATAAGGCTAATTTCGATCTTCTATCCATCCAATCAGCTAAAAGACTGATGCAAAAACATCATTACCATTTTCCAATCATGGTTGATTGCTCACATGGAAACAGTCGAAATAACTTTCAAACAGATGTTTTTCATAAGACCATTGAAAACATGCTTCAAGAACCCATCATAAAAGGAGTGCTTATCGAAAGTTATCTCCATGAAGGAAATCAACCTCTTGAAAAACCATTGAAATTTGGTATTTCTATTACAGATTCCTGCCTATCCTTCAAACAGACAAAGCAAATGATTTTAGAGGCTCAAAAAATATTAAAAAATCAATCATCCGATAGTTCGATAAGTTCTGTCCAAAGCTGTTGCTTCCAAACATCTAATACGACGCCTTGATCTGTTTTTACTTCAATTTTATACGTTAAAATATCTTGGTCCTCTTCATCAGGAGAATTATAAAAATAAAATGCATGAATTCCTCTTTTCCTTTTTAAAGGATAGGAAAAAGTCTTTTGCTCATGATTCATAAAACGAACAGTTAGAAACATGGTCAATCCTTTTTGAAAATCACTTAAAGGATAATCCCAACTAACAACAATTTTTTCTCCACTTGGATAATCCTTTTGCCGATAATCTGGAGTATTTACATGGGTTGAAGCTAGTTGTTGTACCGTTATTGCTCTTTTTTGCACATATAAATGTCCAGAAGAACAAGAAAGAAACAAAAAGCAAAGTAAGAAAGGAAAGAGTTTTTTCATTTATTTACAATTATTTTTCATAAAAGCTATCATTAATTGGATTCATTATCAAGAAGAGATAATATGAAAGATCAAACAGTCATTGGTTGTGTTATTAAAAATAATCAAATCCTTCTCATCAAACGTCGTGATGTCCCTGTGTGGGTTCTACCCGGCGGTGGAATAGAAGAAGGAGAAACTCTGGATGAGGCGATCATTCGCGAAGTTCAAGAAGAGACAGGGCTCAAAGTCAAAATTTCTCATAAGATCGGAGAATATACTCCCACTAACAAACTGACGAAATACACGCATTTATATGCCTGCACACCTATTGAAGGAGAATTATCTACAGGTGATGAGACAAAGGATTTAGCTTATTTTTCCTTAAATGATTTACCAAAACTTCTCCCCCCTCCTTATGATCTATGGATAGAAGATAGCTTCCATTATCAAGGAAAACTAATTCAAAGACCTCTCTCATCGGTAAGTTATATTGCTCTTTTGAAAAATTTATTTTTACATCCTATTTTAATTTTAAGATTTTTACTAACGAAAATTGGACTTACCATCAATACTTAAAAAAATTTTTATAGCATTTTTTTCATATGAATAATTATCATTTCGCATCTCAAAATCAAAAAAACATATTCAATGACAGCAGCAATTAATTTTTCAAAAAACTACCTCTTAAATATTCCTAAAGACACTCCTAAGCAGGCAGCTTGCAGTTTTATTTATTCAACATTTTGCGCTAAAATTCTTACAAATATTGCTCTCAATCAAGCTTATTCTTATGGTCTTGCAGGAGCATGTGCTACAATTATTCATGCTTTAACAGCCCCTATATTTAAATTACTAAAAAAACATTCCGAAGATCCGGATCAAATGATATGGTACATGGAAATTGCCAAAAGAATTGTTTGCCTTACCATTACCAATTTAATTATTCAGCCATTATTCAATTGTCGTTTCAGCCATGTTTTCAGTGCTCTTTCAGTCATTGCAAGCTATTTCTTCTTTCCGCATAGATTCAGACATTCATCAGCTGCAACATTCACTATTTTTTAATAAATATTACTTTTCCCACCATCGACTACAAGATTTTGTCCTGTGATATTGGCTTTTCCCTGCAAAAAGAAATCGATAGCTTCTGCAACATCTAAAGGGGTGACTAGCTTATTTGAAGGATAAGTTTTTTCTAAATCATTTAAATACTCTTTCAATGGAATATTTAGTTTTTCAGCTTCTTTCTTCCAATTTTTCAAATGACTTTTGGTTTTTACAACTCCTGGAGAAACTGTATTCACCCCTATATGATATTCGCCCAATTGTGTAGCAAAGGATTTCGCCTGTGCAAGCCACATTTTTCTAAGTACTCCATAAGCTAAATACTCAGGCATCGCTTGAACGGATGTAAGCCCTGATAAAATCACAATTTGGCTATTATAATCAAAATAAGGAAGCATAAGATGAATCACTTCCAAAGGCCTTAAAAAACAAATCTCGAACATCTCCTGCCATTCTTTTTCTGAATAAAAAATTCTTCTATTCAATGAAGGTCTTGGAGTGATCAACACCAAACCATCTGCTTTTTTATTTTGCTTTTGAAAATAAAGTTCGATTTTTTCTAAAGATTTCAGATCCTTTAAATCTATCTGTAATATATTGCAGTCATATTTTTCTTTAAGTTGATTCAAACTCTCTTCATTTCTACCTAGGCAAAGGATTTCCTTTTTCCTTTCGGAGATAGTTTCAACAACCTGTTGTCCCATTTCACTTGTTGCACATAAAACCACTGTAGTATTTTCTGCGTGCATTGCAAAAAAAATTAACCAAAAGCATAAAAACATTCCTTTTCTCAAAACAGATCCTCTCTTTTTTCTCATGATTAAGTATAACTATTCTTGCCATAAAAAAATCAAAAAATCTAAACTGAGCCATAATAATTTTCATCGAAAAAATATTTTTTTCGCAAAGATTTTAAGATCTTAAAGCGTCAAAAGCCAAAAATTTATGATTAATATTTGATTGAATTTGGTTAGAAAAAACTTCAAAAGAATAAAAAAATTCTAGAAAAAAAACAACAAAAACACTATATCTTGTGTTGAGAAGAGAATATAAAACACCATATATAGTGTTGAACGTTTTTGTCTATAAAACCATAAAAAGTTCAGGAGTTGCCAAGATGAATCAAAAACAAGCCTTTATAATACCTAAAGTAAATCAATCAAAATTGATTTTTGAAACAATTGAAAAACGTAACGGTGAAAAAGTAATTTTCGATGCCAATAAAATTACAAAAGCCATTTATAAAGCCGGAAAAGAAACCGGTGAATTCGATGAAAAAACAGCAAAAACTTTAACCATAAAAGTATTGGAATTTGCAAAACAACTATTAGGTTCCACTACCCCATCTGTTGAAGATATTCAAGATATCGTTGAAGAAGTACTACTTTCCTCTAGTTTTAAAAGAACCGGTAAAGCCTACATTATTTATCGTGAACAACATGCAAAAATTCGTCAAATCACAGAAAAAGCCGGTGTTGATTTAATCGATCAATATCTTGAAAGACTTGATTGGCAAGTAAAAGAAAACAGCAATATGTCCTATTCCTTGCAAGGCCTCCAAAACTACATTTCTTCTGAAACTTCCAAACTTTATTGGCTCAATAAAATTTACTCCAAACCCATCAAACAAGCTCACTTGGATGGAGACTTCCATATCCATGATCTAGGTGTTGTTGCCGGTTATTGCGTTGGCTGGGATTTAAAAGATGTCCTAACAGTCGGTTTCCAAGGTGTTCCTGGAAAAGTGCAAAGCAAACCTCCGAAACATCTACGTAGTGCGCTTGGACAAATCGTCAATTTCTTTTATACCCTACAAGGAGAGACAGCAGGAGCTCAGGCTTTTTCCAATTTCGACACACTGATCGCTCCTTTCATCCGCTATGACAATTTGGATTACAAACAAGTCAAACAAGCGATGCAAGAATTTATCTTCAACGTAAACGTTCCAACCCGTGTTGGTTTCCAAACTCCTTTCACTAACATCACTTTGGATCTACAACCAGCTTCCATCTATGCAGACCAACCCGTTATCATCGGTGGAGAAATGCAAAAAGAAACCTATAAAGAATTCCAAGAAGAAATGAATATGCTGAATAAAGCATTTTTAGAAATCATGATTGAAGGAGATGCTAAAGGAAGAGTCTTCACCTTCCCAATCCCAACTATTAATATTACAAAAGATTTTGATTGGAACAGCCCTGTTGTTGATAAAGTAATGGATATTACTTGTAAGTATGGAATTCCTTATTTCGCAAATTATGTTAATTCTGACCTTTCACCAGAAGATGCAGTATCAATGTGTTGCAGACTTCGTTTGAATGTTTCAGAACTGAGAAAGCGTGGAGGCGGACTATTCGGCTCTAATCCTTTAACAGGTTCTATTGGTGTTGTAACTCTAAATCTTCCAAGAATAGCTTTTCTTTCATCAAATGAAGAAGAATTTATTGAAAGATTAGATCAGTTAGCTGTAGCAGCTAAAGACTCTCTTGAAATAA
>DAOTHK010000082.1:0-4600 GCA_035447625.1 Chlamydiales bacterium | reverse complement strand
TTTTCCTGCATAGACAATTTTAGCAAAATAGGATTGTTTACCTGTTGCAACAACGATTCCAAGCCCCTCACCTTTTACAACAGAAGTTCCACTGAAAAGCATATTCTTTTGATCAAATGGCTGTGTATTTTCATCGAAAACAGCATTTGAATCCTTATCTACCGGCAAAGATTCTCCTGTTAGACTGGACTCATCCATAAATAATGCATTTGAATCAACTAGACGAATATCCGCTGTAACAGCATCCCCTTCATTGAATTTGATAATATCACCTGGAACAATATCTGAAGAAAACACTTTGACAATTGAGCCATTACGAATAACATGTTCCCTCGTTTCTGTCATTTTTTTCAAAGCTTCGATAGAAGCTTCGGCACGGACTTCTTCAACAAAGCCAATGATACCATTGAGTAAAATCATGAAAACTATCGCTGTAAAATCCGTCCATTTACCAGCAAATGCCGTCACTAACGAAGCAAGCATCAAAATATAAATTAAAATATTGTGGAATTGAGCAAAAAAGATCGCTATCTTACTTCTTCTCTTTTCTTCTAAAACGTTTCTTCCGTATTTTTGCAAACGTTTTTTTACTTCATCATCCGACAAACCTTTTTCTGATGTCTGAAATTTTAACAATACTTCTTGAACAGAACTTGCATAAGGTTTGCTCATATAAGCTTAGCCTATATTTAATTTAATAATTTGAACCACTAAAACAAGCAATGAAAAGGCAATAACATAACCTATTGTCCATTTCCCTCCAGAAACTTTATAAGGCTGATCCAGTTTATGCACATATCTTGCAGAATAAACCCAAAGAGCTGGAATAATACCGGAGATCATCGCGTCTCCAAAACTTCCGGAAAGTTCGAGAGCAAGCTCAAATAAATTGGTATATTTTACGGAGAAAAATAGTGGAGGAATCAATACTAATAACAATAAAAAAACTTTTCTAATGCCTTTCTTAGCTACTTTAAATCCATCCGCAAAAAAGTCATAGGTCGCAAGAGAAATCCCAAAAAAAGATGTGATAATAGCAAAAAAAGCAAAGAAATTCGCTAAGTATGGAAATAATCGCATACCTTGCAAATGATGAAATAAAAACTCGGTTGCTCCTCGACCGCTTTTTAATGCAGCTTTTAATCCATAAGCTCCTTCATAAGGAACTATGCCTAAAATAACAAACTCCCATACAACGAAAAAAAGCAATGAAATGATCATCCCAAAATAAATAGCTTTTTTCAACATCTTAGGATCATGATCTAAATAAGGAGCAAGAGAAGGAATAATGGCTTGATAGCTATAAATAGTAAGCATTAAAGGAAGAGTCATAGGTGCAAAAAGCCAATTTTTTTGCAGAAGATAAGCAAAATTCACATGAGTAATTCCCATAACAATTAAAGCCAAATAGGATATCAATAAAGCAAAAAATAAAATTCCGTTTACTTTTTCAATAAAAAGAGTTCCAAAAGCAATCATAGTGCCGAATGCTGCTGTAAAAAGAAAAATCGCCAAAGGTTTAGAAAGTTCAAATCCAATCGAATGCTGAAGCAATACCTGAATCAAAGAACCTCCACCGGAAATATAGGCAAGTATCGAAGCATAGTTAATAAAAAGAAAAATAATCGTTGCGAAGATCTTACCACTTCTTCCAAGCAAACGTCTTGAGATACTCATGATATGTATCCCTTCTTCAAAAGAAAGGGTTGCCTCGACATAAAAAAGTCCTGTGACAAGCATAAAACTCCAAGCCAAAAGCATAAACATAAGTGATGGAACAAATCCAACAGATCCAGTATCTAAAGGAAGAGCCAACATGCCTCCTCCAATAGCTGTACCAGCAATTAATAAAACAGCTCCCAATAATTTCAAATTCTTTGATTTTTCCATTTTTTCGCCTAAAAACGTTGATTTTAAAAAAATAATTTACTAGAAAAGATCCCTCTTAAAAAAGGTTATTATAATGCTAAGACTTCTCTTTCTTTTTGTTATCATATTTACAGCAAATACGCAAGCCCAAGAAATTCAAGAAACTCCAAAAACAAACACTTTATCTTCAGAAATATCAGAATTTGTCAACCCCATTACTGGTGAATTCTGCTATCAAACAGTTGATTGGATTATTCCCGGAAAAGAACCTATTTCTCTAACAAGAAGCTATTATAGCAATCAATCGAAAAAATCGCTAGGAGGATGGAAATTTTTTCATCATTTAAAATTAAATGTAAAAAAAGATGACAGAATCAAAGCCTTTGAACCCACTGGTGAAGAAGTTCAATATTTAAAAAAAGGAAAAATTTATTATCCCGATTCAAAGATTGCAGAAGTTCCCTTCAAAAATAATCTGTCTCAAGAAGAGATTTCTGGAAGCACAAATATAAAAAATCAAAGAATCCTCTATAGTTCCATCCAAGATCAATATGAGCTTCAAACCAGTAATAATACAAAAAGAGTTTATCGCAATTACAATGGTGAATATTGCCTCTATAAAGAACTTTTACCCAATACCCATATCATAGAATACCAATATGATCATTTAAATCGCCTTATTAAAATTTCTTCTCATAACCACTCTTCAAAAACATGTTTTGCTTCGATGACTTTTAATTACATCCAAGAGAACTTAAATCTCATAATCAATGTTACAGGAAGCGATGGAAAAAATATTCAGTACCTTTGTAAACAGTTGAATATGAATAGGAAAAAAGAAACCCATAGAAGCGAATCTTTCTATATCGTAAAAACAAATCTACCGGGAGGCCTCATAGAGACCTATGATTATGAAATTATTCATAAAAACGAAGGTCCTTTATTAAATCATATAAAACAGAAAAACAGCAAAGAGTTCAAAATCAAATATCATAAACCTCAAAAGATTTCTGCAGGAGAACGCGATCCTTTAGAATTTAAAGTATCCAAAATCCTAAAAAAAACAATAAATGATAATTGGAAAACACACGTTAGATTCAAATATAAATTTCATCCTGACTTAGTCACCACATGCGAATATCCTCAAAAAAGACTTACAAAACACTTTTACAATGAATTATTAAAAAAAGATAAAACAGAATATTTCATCTATAAAGATAAAAAATATTTCCTTCATCACTATGAAGAAATCCTGTGGGGCAAAGGAAAGGATTATAATAATATCATTGAACAAACAAGCTATAACTCTCTAAAAAAACCGATTGTACGAAGAATCTTTGAGTATGATCATCATGGAAACATCACTAAAGAAATTCTAGAAGGCGAAATTTGCCAAAAAAATAGCTTAGATCGTTATATTAAATATTATCAGTATTCGAACGATCCTTTTAATCTGTTAATAGAAGAAAGTGAAAATGGATTAAAAACAACCTATACCTATTTACCTAATACCAATTTGCTAACGCAAAAACTTATCCATGACAAGAAAAAAATCCGTATTAGAAATTTCTATCACTACGATGCAAATTATTGTCTTATTAAAAAAATCACTGACGACGGAAGCGGTTTAGATTCACAAGATCTAACCGAGGTATCAGAAAGATGTATTCAATCCATCCAAGTTGATCCTGCAACTCATATGCCTATTAGAATTTTGGAAAAATACCTTGATACAAACACGCAAGATGAAATTATTCAAAAAAGAACCGAACTTTCCTATTCCTCTTCGATGCAAATTTGTGAAAAACATATCTTCTCTTCTAATCACCGGCTAATAGAATCGTACAGCTACGAATATTCCGACAGCAATCAACTATTAAAAAGCACAGATCTTTTAGAAAAGGCTTCAACTCTTTATCATTATAATGCCTTCCAAAACGTCTATTTAATCGAAAACCTATTCGATCAAACATCCACTATGATTGAATATGACGAATTGCAAAGAAAAATAAAAACAACTCAGAATTTTCCTCTGCAAAAACCTCAATCAACTACGCTTACCTATAATGATGACAATCAAATAATCAGTGAAATCGACTCCTGTGAAAATCTTCAAAAATTTGAATACGATGGATTTGGCAATATTACCAAAACCTCCTTTCCGAAATTATATGTATCTGAAAGCCAATATATCATACCTATTACCAGAAATTATTATGATTGCCATGGAAATATCATCAAAAAAATTGATTCTACAGGCCAAGTCTTTCATTCCCAATATTCCATTTTAAAGAAGCCATTCCTTATCTCTTTTGATAAAGAAAAAACAATCAATCACTACTATCCGAGCGGACAGTTAAAAAAGACCATTTCAGAAGATGGATCCTATACCTGCTACGAATATGATTTTTTAAATCGTATCACCAAAAAAAGTCATTACACAAAAACGGATAGTAAAAAATTTTCCGAATCTTTCAAATATAATGCCTTCCACCTTCTGAAAGAAACCGATCGTTACGGCAATAACACAGAATATCGTTACGATTGTCAAGGCAATTTAGTTGAAAAAAAGTTTAACGGTCATAGTCTTATTGAATATCAATATGATGAATTGAATCGTCCTTATAAAACCATAGAACATACAAACCAAAGTAAACATAATTCAATTATTTCAATTGATAAATTTAATACAAAAAATCAGATTACCGATCATCTTATTTACGACAGCTCA
>DAOTHK010000081.1:0-4622 GCA_035447625.1 Chlamydiales bacterium | reverse complement strand
GTCAGCGAATTTTTCGATAATTTCTAAATTATGTGAAATAATGAGAATGGTTAAGTTTAATTGCTTTTTTAATTTAAGAAGTAGTTTCATGATTTCTTGTTCTGTGATGGGATCTAAAGAAGAGGTAGCTTCATCACAGATTAGAATTTTTGGATTTGTTGCGATGGCTCTTGCAATAGCGATGCGTTGGCATTCACCACCACTGATTTCAAAGGGATATTTATTTAAAAAGGATATTGGAAGAAAAACACTTTCAATCAGTTCTTCAATTTTACTTTGCAGATCTTTTTTTGTTTTATAGAGACGATGAATGATAAATGGTTCTTTGAGAATTTCGGAAATTTTTTTTTGTGGATTCAAAGAGGATACGGGATCCTGAAATACCATTTGAATGGATTTTTTGATATTTAATGATTCTTTTCTATTACGGAAGTGGAGGTTCTTTCCTTCATATAGGATTTCTCCGCTAGCAGGAGATTGAAGTTGTGATAAAAGTTTTGCAATAGTGGATTTTCCAGAACCCGATTTTCCGATAATTGCGAAAATCTCTTTTGGATAAATACTAAAAGTACAGTTTTTTAAAGCGATATTTTTTTTATAGGAAACAAAGACATTTTTAAATTCTACAAGAGGAAGTTTTTTCATGAAATTTTTTCCTTGTTTTGCTGGAAAAAGCGATCGCTTTTAAAAAGAAGTTGTTTGGTATATGAATGCTTTTGATTTGCAAAAATATTGCCATGTTCAACGATCTGGCCATTTAATAAAACGATACAGGTTTGGGTGAGAGAGGCGATAAAATGTAGATCATGGGAGATGATGAGCATTGACATCTGATATTTGGATTGAATTTTTTTTAAAAGTAAGATGATTTGTTTTTTTGTTCCGGCATCTAAAGAGCTTGTAGGTTCATCGCAAATGAGCAGTTTGGGCTTGTGAGCAATGGCAATGGCTATGAGAACTCTTTGTCTCTCTCCGCCGCTGAGTTCATGTGGATATCGATGATAATATTGTTGGTCCGATAGACCCACTTCATCCAGTATTTGATAGACTTTTTCTTTAATGTTTTTGCCTTGAAAACGTTCAGCAATTTGTTTCCCAATCTTCATGAGAGGATTTAAAAAAGTCATCGGATCTTGAAAAATGATTCCAAAATCATTTTTTAAAGCTTTTTTTAATGAAAGGGTATCTTCTATAGCATAATGGTGATCAAAAATATCTAATGATCCCGATAGGCTTTTGCATTGAATAAGTCCTGTAAGGGCTAAAGAGAGAGTTGTTTTGCCACTTCCCGATTGACCTACGATTCCTGTGATAGTTCCCTTTTTTATTGTGAAACTGATATCTTTAAGTCCGTAGGTCTTGCCATAATCGACTGTGAGATTATTAATAGAAATATCAGTCATTAGAGCCTCTTCGAGGATCGAATAATTCCTTGAGAAAGTCTCCCAGTAAATTTAATGATAGAAGTGTGCTCATCATGAAAAAGGCAGGGAAAAAAAGCCTCCAAGGATAGTAGCGCATAGCTCCGATACTATCATTGACCATAACACCCCAGCTGGAGATAGGGGCTTGAATGCCAAGACCTAAAAAACTTAAAAAGGCTTCTGTGAAAATAGCATGGGGGATAGTGAAGGTAAGCGTTACGATAATAGGGCCTATCATATTGGGAAGAAAATGTGAATAAAGAAGTCTCCATTTGCTGCAGCCTAGAACTTTAGCGGCAGCGATATATTCTTTTTCTTTTATTTTTAATACTTCTCCTCGGATGATGCGTGCCATATTCATCCAGCCTGTGATACTTAAAGCGATGATGATGGATAAAAATCCAGGACCGAAAACAATGATGAGTAAGATAACAATTAAAAGATAAGGGATGGAAGAGATGATATCACAGATTCTCATCATGGTTTCATCCACTTTTTTAGGAGCAAGTGCTGCAATGCTTCCCCAAAGGATCCCTACTAAGATATCCAGTAAGGCTGCGATGATGCCGACGGATAGGGAGATTTTTGCACCATACATTGTGCGTGTGAAAATATCCCTGCCCAGTTCGTCTGTGCCGAAGATATGGGCAAAAGAGGGGGGGGAATTTTTTAGGTGGAGGTGGATATCGCTGTAGCTGTAAGGCGAGAAAATAGGAACGAAAATTGCGCATAAAAAAAGAGAGATCAAATAGATGGAAATAATCATGATAGGTGCATAATAAGGGGAATCTTTTATATTTGCTTTAATGCTTATCATGGTAGCGGAATCTCAAAGTTTTTTGTTTCATTTTTTAATTGTATTCTGGGATCTATCCACGAATATAGTAGATCTACTAAAAAAACTGAAAGCATCAATACCGTACTATAAAAAATTGTAAATCCCATGATCATGGTATAGTCTCTATTATGAATACTGATAATTAGCCATTGTCCCATCCCGGGAATTCCGAAGATTTTTTCAATGATAAAACTGCCTGTTAGGACATAGGCGGTGATAGGTCCTAAATAGGAGATGACTGGCAGAATCGCGTTGGGAAGAGCATGTTTTATTAAAATTTGCATATTCGAAAGGCCTTTGGCATGGGCTAGTTTGATGAAATTCATCTTATAGATATCGATGAGATTGGCCCGAATCATTTTTAAGATAAAGGCCATAGGGGTTGCAGCAAGAGCAAGAGTGGGCAAAACCGTATGCCAATAGGTTCCCCAGCGGGCGATGGGAAAAAGGCTTAGTTTGATGCTTAAAACGTATTGTAAAAGCGTTGCAAGCAAAAAACTTGGGATGGAAACGCATGAAACAGATAAAATTAAAATGAAACGATCCACCCATTTGTTTTGTTTAATAGCTGCGATCACTCCTAATGATATGCCAAAAATTAAGGCAATCAAAATGGCTTGCAGGCCGATGAAAGCAGAAATGGGAAAAGCTTCTTTAATGATGCTCCCTACCATTTTCCCTTCGTAGACATAGGAAGGTCCCAGGTTAAAGGTAGCAATACCTTTGAGGTATTTGAAGAATTGAACATAAAGGGGTTTGTCAAAGCCATAATGAGCGTACAAGGAATCAAGAATTTCTTTAGGCATTTCTTGTTCCGAGGTGAACGGATCTCCGGGAATGCTTTTCATTAGAAAAAAGGTGATGCAGATCACAAAAAAAAGAGAAAAAAGAAAGATTAAAGATTTTTTTAAATAGTAATTCACGGAAAGATACTTTTTCTTTCAATATTAGAAGAATAGCTAATACTATTCAATGAGAGGAGATGCGAATTTCTGATAAGATATCTTGAAATAGGCTCAATATTTGAATTCAATCGCAATTTCAATTATAATTTCTTTGCAAATTAAAGGGATAGTTATGAAAAAAGCCTATTTACAAAGTCTTGGTTGTTCTAGAAATTTAGTCGATAGTGAAGCGATCGCAGGAATTTTAGAGAAAAAGGGATATCGATTAGTCGATGATGCCAAAAAAGCGGATCTTTTAGTTTTGAATACTTGTGGCTTTTTAGAGTCTGCAAGGATAGAGGCGATGGAAGTGGCAAATGAAATGCTTTCTATGAAAAAACCGAGTGCTGAGTTTGTTGTTACAGGCTGTATGGTAGCCAATCATCTATCTGTATTTGACTCTATTAAAGATTCTATCGATTTATTTCTAAGGCCTGGAGATTTGGAAAATATTATAGAGCTTTTGAAAGAAAAGGCTTTCCCTGAAGACACCTATAAAAATAAAAGCTTTTTGGAAAATGAGACAACTCCACGTGTTGTGACAACGCCAAGACCTTACGCTTATGTAAAAATATCAGAAGGTTGTGTGAAGAATTGTTCTTATTGTATTATTCCAAAAATCAAAGGTCCACTCCGCAGTAAACCTCTTGACCTGATTGTATCTGAATGTAAATCATTGATTGATTCCGGTGTTCAAGAAATCATTCTGATCGCACAGGATTTAGGAGATTATGGAAAGGATTTGGGCTATATCAATGGTCTTATTCAGTTGATTTCCAAGATCCTTGAGATACCTGATTTTTTCTGGCTTAGGCTTCTATATCTTTATCCGGATGAAATCAATGATGATTTAATCAAGATTATGAAATCTGATCAACGTATTTGTCCTTATCTTGATTTGCCGATTCAACATGTGTCTGATCCTATTTTAAAAAAGATGAAACGCAATATTACAAATGAGGACCTTATAAATCTGATTCCAAAATTAAGAGAAGAAATCCCAAATATTGCTCTTAGAACCAGTTTTATCGTTGGATTTCCAGGTGAGACGGAAGAAATTTTCCAGGAGCTTTTGGATTTTATTCAAAAATATCCATTTGATCATATCGGAGTTTTTCCTTATTCAAATGAAGAACTTTCTACGTCTTATTCTTTCCCAGATCAAGTAGATGAAAAAACAAAATTAGATCGTCAGGAGCGTTTGATGCTATTGCAACAACAAATTTCTCAAAAGCGTTTGGAAAAAATGATAGGTTCTGTGTTAGACGTCTTTGTTGAAGATTATCATCCAGATTCTGATCTTTTACTTGTGGGAAGATCTCAGTTTCAATGTCCGGAAGTGGATCCTGTAATCATTTTAAATGATTGGGAGCCTGTAACTGAATTTGGCACACTCCATAAAGTCGAAATTACAGG
>DAOTHK010000080.1:0-4678 GCA_035447625.1 Chlamydiales bacterium | reverse complement strand
ATGTCGGTGACAGCTCTTTCTTTTCCAGAATTCCTTATTTTAAAAAGATTGATGAAATGGAAGCTGATTATGATTTTTGCTTTGATAGTAGGGATCGGGATCATTTTAACCGGATATCTTTTTAATTTTATCTTGTAAAATCCTTCAAAAATTGGTTTTTTTTGATTCAATTATGTCTAATTAAATAAAGAATGGATAAATGTAACCTTTTTAATATTAAGGGATTTCAGGCAATTAATTGTGAATTGATTTTTTTACTCAATACATTGAGTAAAATTACTCAGTAGAATGAGTAAAAAAATGTTTTACTAACTATTTTTTAGAAAACACTCATAACCATTTTGCATAAGCATCGCAATAGTCATTGGACCTACTCCTTTAGGAACAGGGGTGATATGAGAGCAAATATCTTTGAGGTTTTCAAAATCCGCATCACCTACTAAGACTGTTTTGCCATCTTTTTCGATTCTGTTGATGCCTACATCGACGACAACAGCTCCTTTTTTTACCATTGTAGCTGTTAGAAAGCGGGGTTTGCCTAAAGCTGTTATGATCACATCGGCAGATAGAGATAACTCTTGGAGATTGTTTGTTCTGCTATGAGCAATTGTTACCGTAGCGTTAGCACCGGGATATTTTTGCATTAAAAGGGCGGCGAGAGGTTTGCCGACGATATTGCTTCTTCCGATAATTAAAACATGTTTTCCGGCTAGATCGATATGCGATCTTTTGATTAGTTCGAAAATTCCTTTAGGAGTGCAGGCAATTAAGGGATGTTTATAGCCAAGTAATAGTCTTCCGACATTTGTTGGATGAAATCCATCGACATCTTTATTGGGTGAAATACATTCATTGATACGGTCGGTATTGATATGTTCAGGTAGGGGTTGCTGTACTAATATGCCGTCAATTTTTGGATCTTGATTGAAATTTTTGATAATGGAAATAAGCTCTTCTTCTGAAATATTATCTGATAAGCGTTCAATATGCGAATAGATGCCGGTTTTTTCACAGGCCTTTTTTTTCATTTTTACATAGGTTTGAGATGCTGGGTGATCTCCGATAAGAATAAAAGCAATGCCTGGCTTTCTTCCTTCAATTTGGGAGATTTTTTCCTTTAGAGATAATAGGATGCTTTCTGCGATTTCTTTTCCATTGATAATCATATTAGACCTTTTTTTAGAATGTTGCATAAAGGGGCGTGTATCTTGCCATTTGTTGCTGTCAATGTTTTGCTTTGTAAAACATTGAAAGGCTTGTCATCCCATGTAGAGATCTTTCCTCCGGCTTCTGTAATCAGTAAAGAGCCGGCAGCACTGTCCCAAGGACCTAGTCCTGTATGCCAAAAACCGTCGAAACGTCCGCAAGCTACATAAGCTAGATCCATAGCGGCGCAGCCGATACGGCGGAGGGGAAGAGGGGTTTTGATAATTTCTACAAATCTTTCGATACAGCCGTAGGGATTATCTTGAAGTTGATAGGTAAAGCCTGTAGCTAGAAAAGATTCTTTGAAGTTTTCGTTTTGGGAAACATGAATGGGCTTACTATTTAAGTAGGCACCTTGTCCTTTTTCAGCTGTGAATAGTTCATTTGTGATGGGAAGATAGATTGCAGCTATGATGATTTCTCCTTGAAAGGCAAGTCCAATGCTGACTCCAAAGGCAGGAATTCTATGAGCAAAATTGACAGTACCATCCAATGGATCGATAATCCATTTATAGTCGCTATGATTGTTTATTTCACCCTTCTCTTCAGATAGGATATCATGATCTGGATAATTGGCTTTAATGGTCTCTATAATTGTTTTTTCTGCAAGGAAGTCATATTCCGTAACAAGATTATGAACCCCGTCTTTATGGAATATTTTGTAACTGGAGGTGTATCCTTCTTGTAAAATATCGCTGGCTTTTTTAGCAGCCTCAATAGCTGTTTTTGAAAAGATTGAATAGTTCATTACTTTCCTAATTTATATCTTCGCTTCTTGAATTGTATTTTATAATAATTCAAGCAGATATTAAAGAAAATAAAGGGGATGGAAAAAAGAATCAAAGCAAAGGTTCCGTCAATAAAGGGATATAAACAAAAGTTCATAAAAAAGAAAGAAAAGGAAAAGGTATGTTGAATCCCTAGAAAGATTCCAACAATTGACATAACTGCTGTAAGAGAGAGAGAATAAAGAGTTGTGAATAAGAAATCGTTTAAAGGATTGTCATTGAAGAAATTTTTTGCTTTGAATAAAAGAAGAGTGGTTAGTGGGTAAGCGATAGCAAATAGGCCGAAAGGCGTTGTGGCAAAAAGTTCATAGAAAAGCCCTATGAAAATTGAAAGAGGTAAAATATTTAGAAGAGGTTGTTTTCGAATCGAATAAATCAGTAAAAATAAGAAATAATAAATTTTAATTTTTGGCAAAATAAGCGGCAGACAAAAAAATAATATCAAAGAATAGATTGTTAGAAAGAAAAGTTTTCTGTTCATAAAAATTCTTTTTTATGCCATCTGCAGGCGGTTTCAAGTATTGTTTCAATGTCTGAAAAAGAAGGTTTCCATAAAAGGATTTTTTGAGCTTTTTGAATATCTGCTATCAAAAGAGGAGGGTCTCCCTCCCTTTTTTCTGCAATTTCACAGGCGATATTTGTCTTTAATTGTTTTTGCAGCCGATCGATGATTTCCTTAACAGAGAAACCTTTTCCAGATCCTAAATTTAAAGTAATCGATTGATCTTTGCAAATTAAATATTTTAATGTATTGACATGTGCGATCGCTAGATCTTTGACATGAATAAAGTCTCTTATGGCGGTGCCATCTTCCGTGTTATAGGAATCACCAAAAATTTTAAATGGTTCTTTGGAATTTAAGGCATTTTGAATTAATAAGGGGATGAGATGAGTTTCTTGAAGATGTTTTTCACCGATTTCACCATCTGGATCGGCCCCGGCAGCGTTAAAATAACGCAGTATGCCGTAGCGCATATGATAAGCATTTGCAAAATCTTTGATCATCATCTCAATTGCTTTTTTTGTATTGCCATACGGATTGATAGGACTTAATGGATGAGATTCATTAATTTTATTTGTTATAGAAGCTCCATAAACAGCACAAGAACTGGAAAAAATGATGTTTTGAACACTATGTTTACGCATGGCTTCTAAAAGGTTATAGGATCCTATGACGTTATTACCATAATACTTGGAAGGATTTTGAACTGATTCTCCTACATAAGCGCTGGCAGCGAAGTGAATAACGCTTGTAGGACAATGCATTTTAAAGGCTTTGTCCAGATCTTCGAGGTTTCTAATATCTCCTTCAAAATAGGGACCCCATTTTACAAATTCTCTATGGCCTAATGAAAAATTATCAAAGACAACAGGTGTCATTCCATTTAAATGAAGTTCTTTGCATACGTGACTGCCAATATATCCGGCGCCACCTGTTACCAGGACTTTTTGATTCATCAAAAAGCTCCTTTGGCATTGAGTACAGCTTTAAATGTTTTACATAAGTAGAGCATATCTTTTCTAAATGAAAGATTGTGTGCATATTGAATATCCATCTCTATCCTTTGATTTAAAGGGATTAGACTCCTTCCAGAAGTTTGCCAAAGGCCGGTAAGGCCTGGTTTGGCTTTAAGAATAATACGCGCTTTTTCACAAACGAATGTTTCGATTTCTTTTGGTGAATAGGGTCTCGGGCCTACAAGACTTAATTCTCCTTTCAAAACATTAAAAAGCTGTGGTAGTTCATCCAAGGAGTATTTTCTTAATATTTGGCCAATTTTTGTAATTCGTGGATCATTTAGTAATTTAGCATGTTTTAGCCACTGTTTTGTAAATTGAGGATTGTTTTGAATCATCTTATCCAATTGCTTTTCGGCATTTATATGCATGGTTCTGAATTTATAAATGAAGATAGGTTTGAAATTTTTTCCCATTCGAGGGCTTTTATAAATAATAGGACCTTTGGATGTAAGAGCTATTATCAGACAAATGATAAGCATTATAGGAAGTGTTAAAATAATAAAAAAAAGGCTCAAAGTGATATCTAAAAATTGTTTTGGAAAAAATTTATATTGAAAGTGCTTTTTCACAAAAATTTATAACCTTTTTCACATTGAAAAATAGTGATTATAGTGAGAACTTGAAAAAGTTTCTAAGAAAAACTTATCTAGTTCTTCAGAAGATATTTTAGAATACTAATATTTTTAAAAAAATTATAATTATAATTTTATTAAGAAATATTTATTTGATTTTTTACATATTGTTTTATTTTTTTTTGTTATTGCGTTATTATTTCTTGTAATAAGTGAGTTACTCAAAGTCAAATATGGAGTATGCATGAGTTCAATACATGGAAAATGCGTGAGTGCAGGATTATTTGGAAATCCCAATAGGGATTCTGATCTATATACTGAACAGGTTTTGAAAACAGCTGATTCTGCTACTACAGAAGATGCTCAGGAAGCTCTTACTGAGGTTACTGAGGTTGTAGATGAATTAAGTGCTTTACTTATAGAAAAATTTCCTTGTCAATATGATGCCGGTTTCTTAGGCGAATGTGAATCCCTCTCTTTATGGGCTTCCTTACCTGATACTGAACAGGTTTTGAAAACTTTACCTATAGAAAAAGTTGTTTGTCAATATGCCGATTTTGAACCTTCCCTGTCTACCATTATCAACAGTTA
>DAOTHK010000079.1:0-4930 GCA_035447625.1 Chlamydiales bacterium | reverse complement strand
ACGCTGATCATAACGGGTCTTTCGTTCTGTTCTAGGCCAAAAAATTGCCCGGAAACAAGATTTTCCTCAGACTGCCAATTTCAACAATGTGAAAGAACTTGCCTAATGAACCAAGTACCTTCCCCTCAAATACCTGACCAAACCTTCATCATTACAACCATTCAATCCTTTATCGAACCTTTACTATTAAACTCTTTGAAATATCAAAAAAAAGAAATTATTTTTATTACAACAGTTTGTCCCTATGCTATTGAAACTTTTACACGTTTTTCAAAGATGTTCAATATAAAAGGGATCGCGTTCCCTTTAGAAGGAGGGATATGTAATCAGTGGAAATCTTTTACCTTGGCAGAAAGAGGAATTAAAAAAGGAATTACACATATTGATGAAAAAAATTCTAAAATTCTTTTAAACTTACTAAACATTCGATCTAATTTCTTGTTCAAAAACAGAACTTAAGCTAATATTGTACCTTTATTATTAACAAATATTTTCGCTGGAGAAATGAATGAGTCGTTATAGAGGACCTAAAAACCGCATTGCAAGAAAATATGGTGCGAATATCTTTGGACGTGCACGCAATCCGCTACTTCATAAGCCCAACCCCCCAGGAATGCATGGAGCGAAACGCAAGAAAAAATCAGATTTCGGCGTCCAGTTAGAAGAAAAGCAAAAATTAAAAGCTGTTTATGGAATGATTACCAATAAACAGTTAATCCGCTCTTATAGAGAAGCGTTAAGACGCCCGGGAAATACAGCTCACAATTTAATGACACGCTTAGAGTGTCGTTTAGACAATATTGTCTATAGATTAAATTTTGCTCCAACAATTTTTGCAGCGCATCAGCTGATTGCTCATGGACATATCCTAGTTAATGGAAAGAAAGTAGATATTCGTTCTTTTCAAGTAAGAGCTGGGATGACTATTTCAATTAAAGAAAAATCAAGAAAAATGAAATTGGTTCAAACTTCAATTGAAAGCAAAGCACACGAAGTGCCTGAATATTTAGAATTGGATAGCAAAAGCTTTTCTGGAAAATTATCATCTCTTCCAGAATCTGAGCAAATCCCTCTACCTATTATGATCAATGTTCCTCTTGTTTGTGAATTCTTAGCACACACAAACTAAGATTTAAAAATTGATTTAGAATTTATAAGCTAGCAATCATTTGCTAGCTTTTTTTATTTTCGTATCATTTCAGTTGCAAGTTGACGCATCTCTTTAAATCTAAAAAGATACATAGAAACAGCAATACCAAAGAAATAACATCCCGTAGCAACACTCCAATTAAATAACTGCGTAAGCATACCTAATTGAAACTGGCTTGTTAGTATCAATAGATTCTTACTAGCCCAAAAAGCTAAAACTCCTCCAACCAACGAAGAGATAAAAGGTTGTAATAAAAACACATAAACATTGGCAAGTGATATTCCCATAACATGTTTGACTAATCCTTTTTTAAGCAATAAAGCCTGAATCATCGCAGCAATACTGGTAGAAACCGCAATAGATACGACTCCCCATTTCAACTGAAAAATAAAAAAAGCATTCAAAATGATATTAAAGAAAACTGAAACCATCGATACAATCGTAGGATAGACATAATTTTTTTTAGCATAATATGCGCTATTTAAAATCATTACAAACGCCGTCGGAATCAATGCCAATCCATATCCCCATAAGCATTTTGTTGTCATAATAGCGGAATTCTGATCAAAAGCGCCCCTACCAAACAAAAGATCTATACTCAAAAATCCCAATGAAAAAATCCCAAACGTTGCAATCAACATCATCATAGATGATTTTTTTAAACTATCTTGAAAAAGATTTTCAAACTGAGAATATTCTTTTCCTTCATATGCTCTTGCTAAAGGAGGTAACAACGCATTCATCGAAGCTACTGCAAAAAGTGCTATTGGCAATTGCTGCACACGAATCGCATACCATAAATAAGCAGGGCCTTCGCTGGATGCTGATTTTGCAAAAAGAGCATCAAGCAAACTATTGATCTGCATAGCACCTACCCCCAGCAGCATAAAGGAAAGAGGTTTCACAATTTGAGCCACTACTTTCAAATCAATTTTATCTTTAAAAAAAGTGAATAAGGAATAATGCATTTTAAGATAAAAAAAGCTTGGAACCGCTGTTAAAAGCCATTGCATAAAATATGCGAAAGTAACTCCTATCGATAAGATTACAAGACCTTGTTCCAAGGGCATATTGCGAATATAAAAAATAGTTCCTATCCAAACTAAGTTAAAAAGAGTCGGAGCGAAAGAAAACAAGAAAAATTTTCTTTGACATTGCAAAAGAGAGCTATTGAGTGCATACAAACAAATAAACAGAAGGCCTGGGAGCATCCAATGAACATAAAAAAGCTCCTGAGAATAAAACTGCGTATGCCCTCTTACCCAAAATAAAAGAAATTCACCTACAATAATCAAAAAAAATAAAAAAGCAGATAAAAACAGATTGAGATCCTTAAAAAAAGCTGCCGCTTTTTTAGGACTTTGAATATCGAGCTGCTCAAAATAAGGCACAAAACCTGCAGAAACCACACTTTCACCCAAAAGACGCCTGAGCAGATAACTAAAACGAAAAGCTACAAAAAAAGATGCCAATAAAGGAGTTGATCCAAGAAAAAAAGCGAGAGCAATATCACGTCCGACACCAGTAATACGGCTAAGCATACTACCACAAAAAAAATGTCTAACAGAAGATGAAATAGTTTTTGGTGTATCCAAAGAAAGCTCCTAGGTTCTTATATCAGTATGAGTTCTTTCAAAAGAACTATCAAGAAGAATTTCAAGCAATGATTATTAAAAATTTTTCAATGCACTTAATCTAGTTTTTTGAAATTATAGATTTATCATTCAATTAAAAATATCTTCAGACAATGACAAAAAACATATTAAAACTCGGCGCCCATATTTCAATTGCAAAAGGCTACGTAAACGCCTTGCAAGAATCCATGAAAATCGGTGCTAATGCAATGCAAATTTTCACAGCCAATCAAAGACGATGGACTGCAAAGGAAATTTCTAAAGACATTGCAAAGTCTTTTATCAAAACAAGAAAAGAAGAAAAAATCCTATCTGTTGCAAGTCACGCCAGTTATTTAATTAATCTAGGTTCCCCAAAAAAAGATACCTATGAAAAAAGCATTCAAGCTTTCGAAGAAGAAATTGAAAGATGCCTCTCTCTTGAAATTGATTTTTTAATTTTTCATCCAGGATCTTATTTAGATGCGGATATCAATGAAAGTATGGACCAAATTATTCATGCATTATCAAAATTTGAATCCAAACTTAAAAAAAGTTCTTTAAGGCTATTATTTGAAACAACAGCCGGACAAGGAACTAATATTGGCTCGACTTTTGAAGAATTACATTATCTCATCAAACCCCTATATAAAAAAATACCTATTGGCATCTGCATCGATACTTGTCATATTTTTGCATCCGGTTATGATATCCGAACCAAAGAAGCTTTAAATAAGACCTTGCTTGATTTTGATAACATTATTGGATTAAAACATTTATATGCTTTGCATTTAAATGATTCCAAAGCAGAACTTGGCTCAAAAAAAGATCGCCATGAAAATATTGGAAAGGGAAAAATTGGCTTGGATGGCTTCAAAGCTATAATGCAAAATTCAAAATTAAATCATCTACCCATGTTCCTAGAAACTCCAAATGGAGACAAAAACTGGGCAGATGAGATATCATTGTTAAAAAAAATGAATTAGGAAACTGGTCATGCGCACAAAAATAAAATATATTTTACACTCTAAGAAACAAGAAATTTTAGACCAAGATCAAACCGTTTGTGGATGGATTAAAACAGTTCGTCATCAGAAAAATTTCTCCTTTATCGAAATTAATGACGGCTCTTGTTTCTCCTCTTTGCAAGTTATTGCAAGTAGCGACATCGAAAACTATGAAGAAATCCTTGAATTAACAACAGGATCCAGCGTCTGCTTTACGGGAAAAATCGTCCAAAGCCCCGGAAAGGGACAAGCATTCGAAATGCAAGCAACCCAATTCAAAATTTATGGCATTGCCAATGCAACCACCTATCCTTTGCAGAAAAAAAGACATTCTTTTGAATTTCTAAGAACAATTGCTCATCTTCGACCAAGAACAAATACTCAAGGAGCTGTTATCCGTATTCGTAATGCTGCAGCTTTCGCCTCTCACGAATTCTTTCAAAAAAGAGATTTTTATTATATCCAAACTCCAATCATCACAAGTTCCGACTGCGAAGGCGCTGGAGAAATGTTTCGTGTAACGACCCAAGCAGATAGCAAAGATCTTTCTAAAGACTTTTTTGGAAAAGCCGCATATCTTACTGTTTCAGGACAATTGAATGTCGAAGCTTTTGCTTGCTCTTTAGGCGATGTTTACACCTTCGGCCCCACCTTCCGGGCTGAAAATTCACATACCCCAAGACATTTAGCTGAATTTTGGATGATTGAACCTGAAATTGCTTTTGCCAATTTAAATGATGACATTCAACTGATCGAAGACTATTTAAAATATGTTACAAAATACATTTATGAAAACTGCCGTGAAGATCTAGAGTTTTTTGATAAATTCATAGAAAAAGGCTTAATTGAGCGTTTAGAAAAAGTAATTTCAACTCCTTTTGCAAGAGTTACCTATACAGAAGCCATCGATCTGTTAGAAAAAGCCGATGTCCAGTTTGAGTTTCCTGTAAGCTGGGGATGCGATCTTCAATCAGAACATGAAAGATACCTTTCTGAAACCTATTTCAACAAACCCGTTTTTGTTACAGATTACCCTAAGGAAATCAAATCCTTTTACATGAAACTCAATGATGATCAAAAAACAGTTGCTGCAGTTGATCTCCTTGTTCCTATCATCGGAGAACTTGTAGGCGGATCAGCAAGAGAGGATGATTTCGAGC
>DAOTHK010000078.1:0-5113 GCA_035447625.1 Chlamydiales bacterium | reverse complement strand
CACTTAACCGCTTTATTTTCAATAACTCCGGATGCTGGATTTGAACCAGCGACCAATTGATTAACAGTCAACTGCTCTACCACTGAGCTAATCCGGAATAGATTAAGCAATATAATATGCAATCCGTCTTTTTTTTGACAAACATATTTCAAAAAAACTTTCAAAATTGTGAATTGCAATTTTGTCAAAGTTTCTTCAAGATAGTACTAAACAAACAAATGCTCTCTCATGGATGATCTAACGCAAGATTCAATACTTGGAATTATTGAAAATATTGTCTTCTCAAATTTCGATAATGGATACACAGTTGCCCGGTTTAAAGAAGACAAAACCCAAGATATCACAACCATTGTAGGTCATTTACCATCAGTCCAGCCTGGCGAAACCCTGCAATGTATTGGAAGCTGGATCACCCATCCAAAATTCGGCAAACAATTCCATGTAAAAAACTATTCCCAAAAGATTCCTGTTGAAGTCGATGCTATACAAAAATATCTGGAATCCGGTCTTATCAAGGGAATTGGTCCCATCTATGCTGAAAAAATTGTGAATTACTTTGGAAAACAAACTCTTGAAATCATTGATTTATCTCCTGAAAGACTGATAGAAGTTCCAGGAATTGGGAAAAAACGCATCTCTCAGATTATGGAATCCTGGGTCGAACAAAAATCCATCCGTGAAGTGATGATTTTTTTAAAAAGTCATTCAATAAAACCCTCTGTTGCCCAAAAAATCTTCAAAACATATGGAAAAGAGAGCGTCAAAAAAGTCAAAGAGAACCCTTACAGACTTGCAAAAGAAATTTTTGGAATTGGATTTAAGCTTGCCGATCAAGTTGCGATGCAACTTGATTTTCAAAAAAACAGTCCTCTAAGAATCCAAGCAGGACTTGAATATGTCTTGCATGAACTGATGCAAGAAGGTCATACCTGTTATATCCAAGAAGGATTCATAGAAAAAGCAAAAATAATTCTAGAAATTGAAGAAAATGAAGTTTTTAAGCAATTAAAGGTTCTTATTGAAAATGAAAGAATTTTCAAATCCAGGTTAACGCTTCACGGGCAAGATCATATCGTTTATTGGCTAAAATCATTATATGAACTTGAAAAAGGAATCGCTAAAGAACTCAACCGCTTAAACAATTTTGATTGTTCCTTAAGATCTGTTCACATGGAAAAAGCAATCGAGTGGGTGCAAGAAAAACTGAGAATGAAACTTGCAAAAGAACAAATCGATGCGGTCTCTCAAGGGCTTTGCAATAAAATCCAAGTGATCACAGGAGGACCTGGAACAGGAAAAAGTACCATTACCAATGCTATTTTAAAAATCTTGGAAAAGCTTACCAAAAAAATATTACTCGCAGCCCCTACAGGTAGAGCTGCAAAAAGATTAACACAGATCACTTTTAAAAAAGCTTTTACCATCCATGCTCTTCTTGAATACGACTTTAAAGCAAAAGGATTCAAAAGAAACCAGGACAATCCTTTAAACTGCGATCTACTCATCATCGATGAAGCTTCCATGATTGATACCGGTCTAATGTTTTATCTATTAAGAGCTGTGCCGGATCATGCCAGGGTCATTTTCATCGGAGATGTGGATCAGCTTCCAAGCGTCGGCCCTGGCAATGTATTAAAAGATTTGATCCTTTCTGAGAAAATCCATGTCTCTAAATTGAATAAAATTTTCAGACAAGCTGCTGGTTCTAAAATCATCTTAAACGCCCACCTCATCAATAAAGGATACTTCCCAAAAATTTCCGATGATCCAAATTCCGACTTTCTGTTTCAAACTTTCAAAACCCCGGAAGAAATCCAAGCCCAAATCATCGATCTTGTCAAAAATGTCATTCCTAAAAAAAATGGATTTCATTCCATTGATGAAATTCAAGTACTCTCCCCTATGAAAAAAGGAATGATCGGTACTGAAAATTTGAATCAGTTACTTCAGGAAAATTTAAATCCTTCCAGCCATCCTTTTTACGTAGGAAACAGGACATTTCATTTGCATGACAAAGTCATGCAAATCAAAAACAATTATGACAAAAACGTCTATAATGGGGATGTCGGAAAAATTACGCATATAGACCCTGTTAACCAGGAAATCGTTGTAACTTTTGAAGAACATAGCGCAACATATACCTACGCTGAAATGGATGAGATTACCTTGGCCTATGCAGTATCAGTTCATAAATATCAAGGCAGCGAATGCCCCTGTATCGTCATGCCGATTCATACATCGCACTTCAAGTTGCTTTATAGAAATTTGCTTTATACAGCTGTAACAAGAGGAAAAAAGCTTGTTTATTTACTGGGAAACAAACAAGCTATTGCACTTTGTATCAAAAATGAAGAGGTTTTAAAACGGTATACCGGCCTTAAAACAGCTATTGAAAATCTTGTTCAAATGGAACTAAAAGAGTCTCAACAAACGATGCTTCCAGGTTTTAATTGAGAAATGGTTGGAATTTCCAAAGTCTCATCACCTGCTGCTAGAATCATTCCCTGACTTTCGATACCCATTAATTTTGCAGGTTTCAAATTAGCTACAATAATCACCTGTTTTCCAATCATTTCTTCTGGAGAAAAATGCTCGGCAATCCCAGAGACGATTTGTCTTTTTTCAAATCCGATATCGACAATGAATTTTAGAAGCTTTTTGCTTTTTTCAACTTTTTCGGCTTCCAAAATTTTGCCAACACGCATATCAATTTTATCAAAATCTTTATAAGTAATTTCTTCTTTTAAGGGATTTTCCATTTCCTTTTCTCCTTTTCCAAGTTTTGCCACTTCTTGATCGATTAAATCATCTTCAATTTTAGTAAATAAAATTGAAGGAACTGAAAGCTCATGTCCTTTTGGAAGGGATTTATCTATTAAATCATTCCATAATAAAGAGCATAAATTGCCTTTCATCTTAAGCATCTCCCATATCTTTTGACAAGAATGTGGCATGATAGGGAAACAAACAACTGCTAGATTTTTAATACATTCAATCGACAAAGCAATCGCATTATGCATCGAAGACACCTTGGAAGGATCTTTCTTAAAAAGCCAAGGCTTTTTAGCATCGAAATAAACATTACCAAGTTGCGCAAGTTCCATGATATGGGAAGTTGCTTTGCGAAGTTTAAATTCTTCATATGCCTGGGATATTTCACAAATCTTTGCCTTCATATCATGAATAAATGCCGTATCCACCTCATCCAAAAGATTCATTTCTGGAACTTTTTGATCTGTATTGTTTTGAGCGAAAGTCAGTGTTCTATGAATGAAATTCCCTAGTTTTCCAACGAGATCACTATTATTTTTTAGCTGAAATTCCTTCCAAGTAAATTCAGCATCGGATGTTTCAGGAGCATGTGCCGCCAGATAATAACGAATTTGGTCCGTTGTAAAATGCTTAAAAAACTCTTCCAGATCGATATACCAGTTATCGCTTTTGGAAAACTGTTTTCCCTCGAGCATAAAAAATTCATTTGCAGGAACCTGTTTCGGAAGAACATAGGGATCATTTTGCCCCATAAGCATTGCTGGGAAAAAGATGGTATGGAAAGGAATATTATCTTTTCCGATGAAATGGACCAGCTCAGTATTTGCATCAAACCAATAATCCTTCCATTTTTCAGGCTGATTATTTTGGTTTGCCCATTCTTTTGTCGCTGAAACATATCCAATTGGAGCGTCAAACCAAACATATAGTACCTTTCCTTCTGTATCTTTCATAGGAATCGGAACACCCCATTTAGAATCTCTTGTGATAGCCCTTTCTTTCAAGTCATCGATATATTGTTTAACAAAATGCACGACATTGGGCTTCCATTTTTTAGTTGCTATCCAATCCGACAATTTCTCCTTGAACATATCAAACCGCAAATACCAGTGCTTCGACGGTTTTAAAATAAGATTTGCATTAGACAGTTTGGATCTTGGATTCAAAAGATCCTTTGCCTCATAACTTGCAGCGCATTTAGGGCATTCATCGCCTCTCGCTTTTTCATATCCGCATTTAGGACAGGTTCCAATAACATATCGATCCGCTAAAAACTTTTGATCTTTTTCAGAATAAAGATGGTCTTCCACCTTTTCTTCGATAAATCCATTTTCATACAAATCAAGAAAGAACTTTTGCACTGTTGGAATATGTTCTTTGCAAGTAGTTCTAGAATAATGATCAAAAGAAAAATCTAATTTTTCAAAAAGCTTCTTATTTATCTCATGAAAGATATCGACATGCTCCTTTGGAGTACGATTTGCAAGCTCTGCAGACAAAGTGATAGCAACACCATATTCATCCGAACCACAAATATACAATATGTCATGCCCTTTCATACGCTGATATCTTGCATAGATATCCGCTGGCAAATAAGCCCCTGCTATATGCCCAAAGTGAATAGGGCCATTAGCATAAGGAAGAGCTGATGTAATCAAAATTTTTCTTTTCATTGCTTACCTTATTCTTGATTTGTTGGAATTTGAGATGGGTCCAAATTGTCTAAATCATCCATAATTTCATTAATGTTTTCGCTTCTTCCTTCTTTTATGCGAGTTTTCGCCAATTGAATCGCATAATTTGCTAAAGCAAAGTTGTCTGAAAATTTCTTTTTCAAACTTTCCATCGTTAATTTATCACGCATAATACTCTTTTCTCCTAGTGATTTTTATGTTCTTCTGCGATTAGTATCGCTTTAAATATTTGGTATGCCTGTACTAGCTCATCATTTACAAATTGATAATCGTACTTCGTAGCCAAAGCTATTTCCTTTTCCGCCCATGAAAGTCTTTTTTCGATCGTCTTTTCATCTTCTGTATTTCTATTATGAAGACGTTTTGAAAGAATACCAATCGATGGTGGCAAAATAAAAATGAGCACACAAGCAATTTGATTTTTGATATGCATAGCCCCTTGGGTATCGATATCCAATATCACATGCTTTCCCGAATGAATCATTTTATCAAGAAAGGATTTGGATGTCCCGTAGTAATGATCAAAAACTTTTGCATATTCGATAAAATCATTTTGCTCAATTTTTTTCTCAAATTCCTCTTTAGAGACAAAAAAATAATCCCTACCGTTTTCTTCATTTTCTCTTGGTGGTCTTGTTGTATATGAT
>DAOTHK010000077.1:0-5126 GCA_035447625.1 Chlamydiales bacterium | reverse complement strand
CTTTACATGGAATATTCCATTCTCTACCTCTAGAATTGAAATATCAAATGTACCTCCACCCAAGTCATAGACGGCAATTTTTTTGTCTTTTTGTTTGTCAACACCATAAGCTAAGGCAGCAGCTGTTGGCTCGGGGATGATGCGTTTAACATCAAGACCTGCAATTCTACCAGCATCTTTTGTGGATTGTCTTTGAGAATCATTGAAGTAGGCTGGAACTGTGATAACAGCTTCTGTAACTTTTTCCCCAAGATAATTTTCGGCAGATTCTTTCATCTTTGTTAGAATTTGTGCTGCAGCTTCTTCTGGAGACATGATTTTACCGTTTACTTCGAAAACTACATCGCCATTGGCGTTTTTTGTAATTTTATAAGGCACGGTTTTGATTTCGTTTTGAACTTCTTCAAATTTTCTTCCAATGAATCGTTTTGTTGATGACAAAGTATTTTCAGGGTTGGTTACAGCCTGTCTTTTAGCTGGGATTCCAACGAGTCTTTCGTCGCCTTTATATGAAATAATGGAAGGAGTAGTTCGAGTTCCTTCAGCATTTGGAATCACTTTCGGTGATCCGCCTTCCATAATGGCAACGCATGAATTGGTTGTTCCAAGGTCAATTCCGATAATTTTATTTTTTTTTGCCATGTTATTTCTCCATGTTTTTATTATTTTTTGAATCTTTATTTTCTGTAGGCTCTTCTTCAGGGGCTTTGAAAGGTTTTTTGGCAACCTTTACTCGAGCTGGTCGAATTGTTCTATTTTTTGTCTTATATCCTTTAGCAAGTTCTTCTAAAATAGTTCCATCAGGATGATCTTGTGTTTCGATGATTTCCATAGCTTCATGAAAATGAGGATCGAAAAGATTTCCTTCTGAATGAAAAGCCACAATTCCATGTGTGTGAAGCACATCTTGAAATTGAGTTAAAATCATTTGAAAACCAGTAGCCCATTGTTGAACTTCCGGTGAAGAGTTTTTAGCGTATTTTAAAGCATTTTCCAGGGTGTCTATTGCAGGTAAAAATTCTGAGATAGTATTTTCAACAGCAAATTGAAGAGTGTCCTCTTTGTCTTTTTGCATGCGTTTTCTGGAATTTTCGGAGTCAGCAAGTAGTCTTAAGTATTTATTTTTGTAGTCGATTGCTTCTTGTTCTTTTTGAATGTCTTCAATAGTTGTTTCATTTTTTAAGTTTGTTTCCTGTTTGGATTCATCTTTTTGTTTAGCTTTGTCTTCTTTATTATCTGGTGTTTCTTTTGTCATTTTTATCCTTCATTTTATGTTCTAACAAAATCGACTTTTCCTTTTTCCTTAGCATATCAGTATTGTCTAAGGAGGATTTGAAGCTGATTTTAAATTTATAGGTGCTTTTAGTGATGGATTCTGAGATCAATTCACCAAAATATTGCAAGGTGGTCATTATTTTTGAATAAGGCATTCTCATAGGTCCTAAGACTGCAAAGCAACCAATAGGTGTTTGATTGATGAAATAGGGCAGGGTTATCAAAGAGCAGCGTGTGGCTTTTCTGGAAAAACCTATTAGTTCATTACCTATCCAACAGCTTAATTTTGAAATTTTCTGTCCTTCTTTTAAGATTGAAAGAATTGTTTCTTGATTTTCTAAAATTGATAAAGCATTGCCAAATTCGATAGGATCTGTAAATTCATCATAATTTAGTAATTTCGAAAGACCGTTTTTTTGAATGGGGTTCATGTTTGGGGCATTCACAATGTGCTTTAGCATGATTTCATTGTAAAAACGAGTGGATAGTTTATAAATATTGTCTTTCATCAAAGGTTTTATTCGTTTGCCGATACGCCATAGAAAAAATTGTTCGATGGTTTCACTTTCTTTTGGAGAAATTGAAATAGGAGAGAGGATTTGTTCTGTGTAGATTTGTCCGAAGTCGGTAATGATAATGCAAAGCAGTTTTTGTGGTTCTAAAGGGACTATTTTAATGTTTTGGACAAAGTCGTTATCAAAAAGAGGAGTAGAATAGAAAATTGGCAAATTAAGAGTTTCGCTTAATAAATTGGCGGCTGTTTGTAAAAATGTTGAAATCTGTTTGGTTTCTTGTTTGATTAATTGTTCGATTTGTTTCTTTTCATTTTTTGAAAGAGAGAAGGTGTCTTGATGAGCATTGGCATAAATTCTATAAGCTTTAGCTGTAGGTATTCTTCCGCCAGAGGTGTGTTGTTGAATTAAAAGGTCTTCTTTTTCAAGTTTTGCAAAGTAATTTCGAATGGTTGCTGAACTTAAATAGTCAAAGCCATTTGATTTAAGAGCATTGGATCCAATAGGCTTATTTGTTAGAATAAAAAGTTCTATCAATCCGAACAAAACTTTGTGGATTTTGTCTTCTTTTTGAACATATAATGGTTTTTTCTTTTTCAAGGTTTTCTCATTACTTATGTTTTTCTGATTTTTATTATATATCGAGAGGGTGAGGATATCAAGTATTTTTTAGCAGTCTTTTGATTCGATTGCTAGGTTTTATGGTAAGTTTTTAAATAGTAGTAACTTGAGTAAATTTATTTTAAAGTTCTTAAACTATTTAAAGCAACAAATAATGTGCTTCCTTCATGAAAAAAGACAATCAAAAGAATCGGTAATAATCCGAATAAGGCAGAAGTGGACACAGCTATAATTGCTAAAAAAGCAACAAAAAGGTTTTGTAAAATAATTTTTTTATTTTGCTTTCCCTTCCGGATTAAAAAAGGGATAAGAGCAAGGTTGTCCGTGAGTAATATGACATCAGAGGAATGTATTGCAAGTGGAGTGCCTTTCTCTCCCATGGAGATACCAATAGATGCAGCTTTCAGACTGGGGGCATCATTAAAACCATCGCCTACCATTGCAATGAGATTTTTTTGAGATTTTTTTTTGATGATACGAAGTTTCTCTTCTGGAGAAACTTCGGCATAAACATTTTCTATATTGAGTTTTTTGGCAATAGCGTCAGCTTGTGATTTTTGATCGCCTGTAATCATATTAATAATGATATGTTGTTTGATTAATTCTTGAATGGATTTTTTGGCATTTTTCTTAATGGCTTCTTCGAATTCAATAAGATAAAAGTTATTATTGATTTGAAGAATTGAAAATTTTTCGATTTTTTCTTTTGAGGGAATTTTATTGATTAATGATTTTGTGGAATCAAGCCATTTATAGCTTCCAACTTTTACAAAATTACTTTCAATTTTACCTGAAATTCCAAAACCTTGCTCGATTGAGATCTCTTCCACTTTTTTGATGGGTGCTTTTTCTGTGAAATCGCAGATTGCTTTTCCAATAGGATGATTGGAAAGAGTTTCAATGGACTTTAGATAAGAGTGGATAGTAGATTCCTCTATATTGGTCTCTTCTTGTAATGGAAGGATTTTTACAACTTTCAGTTTGTTTTCAGTTAAAGTTCCTGTTTTATCAAAACAAATTTCAGATAGATTTGGAAAACTATCTAAAAAAGAGCTGTCTTGAAGAAGGATTCCTTTTTTACCCAAAGCATTAATGCTGCTACTATAGGCAAGAGGTGTTGCTATCATTAGCGCACAAGGAGAGGCTGCTATTAAAAAGCCAATAGTTCTGTATAAGACACCGTTTTGATGTAAAAGAGGGATGTTAAATACATAATAAAGAAGTAAGGGAATGATAAAACTGAGTGCTAGAATCAGATAACTATATTTTTCTGATAATTTTTTAAAAAAAATCTCTTTTTTTGAATTGGAGGATCCGGCACTTTTGATGAGTTGAATAATGGAGGTAATGGTGCTTTCTGCATATGTCTTTTCTGTTTGAATTGTTAGAGGATTTTTTAGATTAATGCTTCCAGAGATGACTTTGCTGCCTTTTTCAATGTTATAAATTTTAGTTTCGCCTGTCAGTGCTGAAAAATTAATGGAAGAGGTTCCTTCAATTACAATACCATCAAGAGGGATCATTTCTCCGGGAGAGACTATATAAGTATCTCCTTTGGCAATGTCTTGAATGGATTTTTCAATTGTTTGATTTTCTCGAATAATTCTAACAAAAGTCGGGTTTTGGTTTTTTAATGAAAAAATGGCTTTTTGAGTTTTTAAAATTGTTTGTTTTTCAACAGCGTAAGAGATACTAAATAAGATAAGAAGTATGGATCCTTCAATATATTCCTTCATTAAAAAAGTCAGAATAGCTGCCAGTAGCATGAGGATTTCAATATTGATGATGCGTTTTTTTAATTGTTCTATTGTTTGAATGAATATCGGGGTGCCTAAGGCAAGATAAATAAAGCTTGTCGATAGAGGCAGGGCAATAGGGGTGATTTTGTTAAAAGCCCAACCGCAAATTAAAATAAATAAGCAAAAAAGGCTGATTTTCAAATTTAAAAAATTTGCAAAGAGTTTGGATCTTTTAGTTAGAAAAGGGCTGATGCTTTCATTTAAGTTTGTTTGAAAAAATGTTTCAAATAAATAGTTTTCCATAAATAACTATATATATTTATCTTTGATTAGGGTAAAGATTTGTTTTTTCATTAGGGATTATAAAATTTTTTAAAAGAAAAATCCTGTTGAAAGGAAATAAGTTGAGATATTAATGAAAAATGCAAATGCTAAAAGCCAAATAAGGGATTGCATAAGTGCATTTTTTTCGAAGTGATTTCTAATGATTGCTATAGATGAGATAAAGAAAAATTGTCCTATAAAAATGGGGTAAAGATGAGGTATTAAACTCAAAAGAGAATAAATAGTTAGAGTAAAAATACCAGCGATTAAAGTGTATAAACCTTGTTTTATAGGATGTTCGAAAATGCCAAGCTTTAGATCTAATTCTTCTTCAAGCATGACTTGTAAAAGTCTGTCATCTTGGGCCATTAACGTGTCTACAACATCTTGAAGAAGTTTTCCTGAAAAACCTTTAGCTTCATAAATTTTTTCCAGTTCTTTTCTTTCGACATCTCTTTTGTTTTCTATTTCCCATTTTTCTTCTGAAATAATGCGGTGGAGGTTGAGGAGTCTATTCCAACCATTATAGATGTTTTTTCCAGTTGCGATAAGAACGTAAAGAGAAAAAAATATGATGCTTCCAGAAAGGAAATAAGGGGATTTAGAAAAAAAGATAAAGGCGATTGGATAGAGCAAGCTTAAGGAAAGAATAATA
>DAOTHK010000076.1:0-5142 GCA_035447625.1 Chlamydiales bacterium | reverse complement strand
TATTGATAATCTCCTAAGATGGGGTGACCTATTTTTTTCATATGAACTCGTATTTGATGAGTTCTACCGGTAATCGGCATACAAAGAACTAACGAATATGTTTTTTTTCTTTCCAAAACCTTATATTCAGTTACAGCTTTTTGCCCTTTATTTGATGATACAACAAAAGCTCCTTGTGGAGACGTTTTTTTCTCTAGAAAATCTTCAATGACTCCAGTCTCTTTTTCAATAAAACCGTCTACTACTGCAACATACTTTTTGAATACTTTTTTCTCTTTAAAAAGTTGTATCATCTTTTGTTTGATATCAAAAGATTTTGCAATTAATAGCACGCCCGAAGTTCCCTTATCTAGTCGATGAATAAGAGTATAAGATTTAGGATAATGCTTATGAATCTCTACATCATCACAAACCATATCCACCGGTTTATCAATAATCAATAAATCTTTATCTTCAAAAAGAATTTTTAATGAAACTAGTTTCGAAGTATTTAAGAATGCATCTTCAACTTCCACTTGATCGTTTCTTTGCAATTTTTTAGATGCAAAACGTTCTATTTTACCATTGATTTTACACATACCTTTATCAATGGCTGATTTAATTTTTTTATTTGAACAAGATAAATTGAGTTTTTCTTTAACAAAAGAGAGCAAGGACTTTCCTTGCTCTCTTTTTTCAACTAAATAAGTATGCTTCATTGTTTTATGATTTTTTCAATAGTCTCAACAAGCAATTGAACACCTACACCTGTTCCTGAAATGGGATAATATCCATAAGGTTTGGATATAAAGGAAGTTCCTGCAATATCCAAATGAGCCCATGAAACTTTTTCAACAAAGGCTTCCAAAAATAAAGCAGCTGTAATCGAAGAGGCATTTCTATTGCCACAATTAGCTAAATCCGCAATTTGTGAATCTAATAACTTTTTATACGAAGGAACTAGAGGTACATTACAAACCGTTTCCCCTGTTTTCTCTCCCGCTTTTGTCACAATAGAACATAACTTTTCATCATTACAGAAAAGACCTGTTACTTCTTCTCCAAGCGCCACTACAATAGCACCGGTTAAAGAAGCTACATCAAACAAATGTTTAGGTTTGTAATTTGTAGCAGCATAAGATAAAGCATCAGCCAAGATCAATCTTCCTTCAGCGTCAGTATTGATAATTTGAACTGTTTTTCCTAAATAACTACGATAGACATCCCCAACTTTATAACTACGAGGTCCAATCGCATTTTCTGTTGCTGGAACAAAAACCTTCAGGTTAACTTTTAAACCTAACTTTGCAATTACACGCATTGCGCCAATAACTGCTGCAGCACCTGACATATCAGACTTCATATCCAACATGCTTGGAGGTGGTTTAAGACTCAATCCGCCTGTATCATAGGTAATACCTTTTCCAACAAATGCAATACATTCCTTTGAATCCGGATCCCCTTCATAATGCATTTCAATAAAAACTGGATCCTGCATGGATCCTCGACCAACCGCAAGCAAAAGCCCCATCTTCTGTTTTTCAATCCATTTCTTATCATGGACTTCTACTTTCAACTTGCTTGAAAGCTTTTCCGAATCTTTTGCAAAAGAACCTAAAGTTTGCGGTGAAATCTCATCCGCATTTTTATTTACAAGCGTCCTTGTAAAATAGACTCCCTCGCAAATTGTCATCATACGGTCAATATTGCTTTGAAAAGAAGTATCCGCTCCTAAAATCTGAATTTTTTCAATTGCTGGACATTCTTGTTTCTTATATTCAGAAAAATCGTAATTTGCAAGCGTAGAGCCTTGGGTAATCGCTTCCACAATCAGGACATCTTCTAATTTCCCTAAATCTGGAAACATCAAAGAAACAGAATTCAATTTTTTTACTCTAGCTGCCTTAATGGCTTTAGCATACGCTAAACGAACAACTTCTAAAGTTAAATCCTCTTCTTTTCCAAGACCTATTAATAAAATTCTTTTTTCTTTGGTAGCAGAAAAATAAATCCATTCGGTTTCTTCTAATTTTCCCTTAAAATCACCTAATTGTAGAATAGATTGAATCTCAGTTTCCCAATCATTACCTTTATATGCTTGGCTTGCCTTTTCACCTTGAATAAAAGGCAATACCACGCAATCAAACAAATTTCTTTGATCATTTAGCTCTGCAATTTTCAAAATATACTCCTCAATTAAAAAGGTATTTCATCATCGGATGGATAAGCTTCCATCGGAGTATCTGATGCACCAAATTCCATGCGACTTGCAGATTGTGCATAAGCATTTTCAGAACCTTGAGGATTTGAAAAAGAAGTTGACTGAGTATTGGAATTTTCTTGTTTATCAGAACGGCCAAATGGACTAAACATAATATTGGTTGCTGTCATATTCATAGAGACTTGTGCATTTCCGCTACGATCGGTATAAATCTCAGGTTTTGACATATCTCCAGTAACAATGACAGAACTTCCTTTTTTCAAATAGGAAACCAATTTATCAAACTGCTCTCCCCAAACTGTCACTCTCCACCAAATTGTTTCATCTTTACCACCGCGTCTTGCTTTTGCCGCAATACGTAAAGTGGTTACCTTCTGCCCAGAACTTGTAAAACGCACTTCCGGATCAGCACCTAAATTTCCTGCTATATGTAAACTATTCATAACAAAAAGACTCCTAAATTAGAAAAACCTGATTATGGAAATAAGATGGAAAATCATCAAGAAAAATCCTCGATATTTTCTTTCTAAAAATTATTTTGATCCATTTTTTTTATAAAAACGATGGATAAAAAATAAAAAAACACCAAGCAAAACAATAGGAATACTTAAGTATTGTCCCATGGTTAAAAAATCAGAATTAAAAGCTACGCTTTGTTCGACTTTAAAATATTCCAAGAAAAAACGAGCTGAAAAAACCAAAACAAGAAATACTCCAATCAACTGACCTGGAACTTTAAAAAATTTTCTTTGATAAAACAAATAAATCAATAGGAAAAAAATGATTAAATAAGCAAAAGCTTCGTAGAGTTGAACAGGATGCCTGGGCATAATCAGGCCTCCATCTGCCGGTCTTAAAAAAATAATACTCCAAGGTAAATTCGAAACTTTTCCTAAAATTTCCTGATTAAAAAAATTACCAACTCGAATAAAAACCGCAGCTAAAGCCGTCGGAATAGCTACTAAATCCAATAATGTTAAATAAGAGACTTTGATAGTAATTTTTTTTGAAAGATTTTTTGAAAAAATCCAAAGGCCTATCATGATAGCAATTAGTGCTCCATGACTTGCAAGACCTCCTTCCCACGTTTTCAATATTCTCAAAGGATTCTTCAAATAAGAGAAAATATCTTCATAAAAAAGAATATGTCCTAAACGAGCTCCAATGATCGTACATAAAATCATTGTGAAAGTAATTCCATCAGTAATAGTCAGCGACATTTTCTTAGCATTTTCCACAGTAATACTTGGATCAGCATCCAAAATATATGCTCTTATCAGACGACTGAAGATGCAATATCCGATAAAAAAGCCCAAAGCAAAAAAAAGGCTATACCAAAGAACCGGAAAACCAATGAAAGGAATATGGAAAATTTCTTTAGAAGGATTCCAATAAATATATAGAAATGGCATATAATGTCTCCAATATTAAAATAATCAAATCACAAAGCCATGTTAAAAGTCAAAATATACACCATAGGAAAAAACAAGGAGCCTTGGCTTCAAGAAGCATTAGATGAATATCAAAAAAGACTGACCGGAAAACTTTTTTTTGACTGGATCATTGTAAAAAACAATCAATCACTTGAAAAAAGCCTAGAGAAACTTCCTTCCTACATTGTATTGGATCCAAACGGACAAAGTTATGATAGTGAAGGATTTTCAAAATTCTTTTTTGAAACTATGGAACAATATCACTGCGAAATCAATTTAGTCATAGGCGGAGCTGAAGGCCTTCTAAAACCTGTCATAAAAAAAGCATCTCATGCAATAAGCCTGTCGAAACTAACTTTTACACACCAAATTACTAGAATCATTCTTTTAGAACAAATTTATAGGGCTTTTCAAATTCAATTAGGCACAAATTATCATAAATAGATAAAAAAATGATTTTACATTATCGACAAAAATTCACCCCCTTCCTACAATCACAACCAATAGTATAAATATATAAATTGAGTTTTTATATGCATTTAAGTTTAGCTTTTACCCGTATCTTTTTTTTCATTCTCAGCATCTTTTTCATGACGACCTATATGGTATCTATTAAAGATGGTTTTACTGTAGCAAATGCTTTAATCGGCATTGGCATTGGAACAATTTTCAGCTTGATTTTGTTTGGTTTTGACCGTCTTTTTAGAAGGTTCAATCTGAGAGCTTTTAATATTGCCATTATTGGAATTTTCATAGGATACCTAATGGGAGAAGCTCTAACGCTTACTTTCGATGCAATTTTAGACATTAGCAAAGGCTCGATTGTCCTTTCTCCTCAAATTATAGAAATCATCAAAATCGCATTATTCTTATTTGGAATTTATTTAGGTACGTTAATGACAATACGCGCATCAGATGAGTTTTATGTCAGCATTCCTTTTGTAAAATTTTCTGCCGCAACTCAAAAGAAAAAAGATCTTCTAATCGATCAATCTTTTCTATCCGATGCCAGAGTCATCGACTTTCTGTCCTCAGGTCTTTTAGATCATCATTTGATTTTACCAAGGTTCATCATCAAAGATTTATATGTGCAAGCAGAAAGCGCCAGTGAAAGTGCTAAAGCAAAAGCAAAAAGATGCTTAGAAACATTAAGTAAGCTTGAAGAAAATACCGATTTACATATTCGCTTCAATGATACCGATTTTCCAGAAATTAAAGATTCTCTTTCCAAAATGGTACGTTTAGCAAGATTGCTCGATGCCAATATACTCTCAGCTGATATCAGCCGTATCAAGACATCTTCAATTGAAGGAATCAAAATCATCAACATCAATTCTATTTCAAATGCATTAAAACCTTTGATGCAAACCGGCGAAAAAATGACCATCAAAATTCAACGCTATGGTAAAGAACCTAGACAAGGAGTTGGATATCTTGAAGATGGAACAATGGTTGTTGTCAATGGAGGTGGTGATTTTATAGGAGAAAATGTAGATGCTTTTGTATTAT
>DAOTHK010000075.1:0-5166 GCA_035447625.1 Chlamydiales bacterium | reverse complement strand
CTTCAATGGTACTTTTGTCTCATCAGCAAATGTATATACAGCTTTTGCAGCAGTAACTGAATCCCCTTGCACAAATACGATTCCAACATGATCTTTAAAAGATGATAAATCGAATTTCATACCTGAAGCTTCAGCAGCTTTTTCAAAAACTCTTTTCTTCACAACTTTATACTTTCCTTTAGCATTAGAAAGCTTCTCCATAAAATCCCAAGAATTTTGTGGAGTCATTGATTTGAATCCTGTAACAATCATTCCACTTGAACGATCGATCTCTTCTTTAATTTCATCCAACAGGAGTTGTTTTTCTGGTGTCATAGTTACTTACGCTCCATTAATTTGCTGAAGTTGATTGATGTTCAATTTTAAGACCAGGCCCCATAGTTGTTGATAGGGTTGCTGCCTTGATATATTGACCTTTTGAAGAGGCTGGTTTCGCTTTGATAATTGCATTCAATAAAGCATCGATATTTTCTTTCAATTTCTCAGAATCAAAAGAAATTTTTCCTACGATATTGTGAATTCCAGAGCTTTTGTCGACTTTATATTCAATCATACCAGCTTTTAAGTCTTGTACAGCTTTAGTTACATTTGTAGTAACTGTACCAGCCTTTGGTGTCGGCATCAGTCCTCTTGGACCTAAGATTTTACCTAATTTTCCTACTTCTCTCATCATATCAGGAGTTGCGATCATTGCATCAAAATCGGTCCAACCGCCTTTGATTTTTTCGATCAACTCATCAGATCCTACATAATCAGCACCAGCTACTTCCGCTTCTTTTAGCTTTTCACCTTTTGCAAGAACTAATACGGAAATCTTTTTACCAGTACCATGAGGTAAGGTAACAGTACCTCTTACAAGCTGATCTGCTTTTCTTGGATCAACACCTAAATGAAGAGAAAGTTCTACAGACTGATCAAATTTAGGAGAGGGACATTTCTTTAGAAGCTCAATTGCATTTTCAATTGAAAGCACCTGGGTTCCTTCCACGATCTCTAATATTTTTTTATTTCTTTTTGTGCTTTTCATCATTACCCTTCCATAATTTCTACGCCCATAGAGCGTGCAGTTCCTTTAACCATTTCCATAGCTGTTTCTAAAGAATTTGCTCTTAGATCAGGCATCTTTATTTCAGCAATTTCTTTGACATCTTTCAGTGACAATTTTGCTACTTTGTCTCTGTTTGGAACGCCAGATCCTTTTGGGATTTTAGCTTGCTTTTTGATAAGCTCTGCCATCGGTGGTTTACGTGTAATAAAAGAAAATGATCTGTCTTGGTATACACTGATTACTACAGGTAGTACACTGCCAGCTTCTTTTTGTGTTCGAGCATTAAAATCCTTACAGAAAGCCATAATATTAACGCCGGCAGCACCTAAAGCAGGTCCGATTGGTGGCGCTGGATTCGCTTTTCCTGCAGGAATTTGCAGTTTGATAATCTTTGTTACTTTTTTCTTAGCCATAGCTTTTCCTTATCGAAGTATTCGTCTATCTTTATATCAACGGTTTTCTTGAACTTGTTCAACTTGCCAGAACTCAAGATCGTCAACTCGTGTTTCTCTTCCAAAAATTGAAACTAGTACACTTAGACGGCCTTTTTCTTGATTGACTTCAAGAATTGTTCCATTGAAGTTCTCAAAAACACCATTTGTAATTTTAACAGTATCGCCTTCTGAAAATTTATGTTTTTGTACAACACCTTTTTTCTTATCGGCAAGTTCTGATAAAATTTCATTCACTTCAGATTCTGTCAGTGGCTGAGGCTTGTCTCCACCTGGAAATCCAATAACTCCATCTGTGCCTTTCACATATCCCCAGGATGCATCTGTCATTTCCATTTTAATGAACATATATCCAGGCCATAATCTCTTTTCAGAGACTTTAAGATCACCGCTTTTTACTTCGGAAATCATTTCTGATGGAACTAAAACTTCTTCTATGAGATTGGTCATGCCCATTGACTCTCGATTTTCCTCGAGACGTTTTTTAACTTTCTTCTCATGACCAGAAATAACTTGAACTACGTACCATTTATGCATTTTATCTTATCCAATAATCATTTTAGCAAAGTTTCTTATTAAGGAAATGCAAGTCTGACAAGTCATATCAGTAGCGTAAATTGCAATTCCAAATAAAAATGTCGAAATCAGCACAATTTTTGCTGATAAAATCAGCTCTTTTTTATCAGTCCAAGAAATCTTTTTCAGTTCAGCTTGAACTTCTCTAAAATAAGACTTTTTAACACTTTTTTTATCTGAATTTTCTTCAGATGTTGCTGTAGTTATATCCGTCATATTCATCTCATTTATTTAAAACGAGTGCGGAAGGATTCGAACCTCCGACCGGCGACTTTGGAGATCGCTGCTCTACCAGCTGAGCTACACACCCAACCCTAAAGGGTTATTCAATAATTTCTGATACAGTACCTGCACCAATTGTTCTACCACCTTCACGGATAGCAAATCTCATTCCTTGTTCCATCGCTACAGGTTGTAGTAATTCACCAGTGATTTCAACGCTATCACCTGGCATTACCATTTCTGTACCTTCAGGTAAAGAGATAGTTCCTGTTACGTCTGTTGTTCTAAAGAAGAACTGTGGACGATATCCAGTGAAGAAAGGCTTATGTCTACCACCTTCGTCTTTTGTTAGAACGTAGATAGAACCTTTAAATTTTGTATGAGCTTTACAAGTACCAGGAGCTGCTAGAACCATTCCTCTTTCAACACCTTTCTTGTCAATACCACGAAGAAGAACACCAACGTTTTCACCAGCTCTTGCTTCATCAAGAATTTTGTTGAACATTTCTAGACCAGTAGCAACTGTGTCACGAGTTTCTTTAAGACCCACAATCTGAACTTTATCGTTCATTTTGATAATACCTTTTTCGACTCTACCAGTAACAACAGTTCCTCTTCCTGGAATTGAGAAAACGTCTTCGATAGGCATTAGGAAAGGTTTGTCAACTTCACGTGCAGGCTCAGGAATTTTTTCATCCATTGCTTTTACTAGTTCTTCGATGCCTTTTTCGTATTCTTTGTCTCCTTCCAAAAATCTAAGAGCTGAACCACGTACAATTGTAGGATCCATGTAACCTTTTTCTTCTAGAAGTTCTGTAAGTTCCATTTCAACAAGTTCAACAAGTTCTTCGTCGCCTGGGCTGATTTGATCCATTTTATTTAAGAAAACAACAATAGCTGGCACACCAACTTGACGAGCTAATAGAATGTGTTCTTTTGTCTGTGGCATAGGTCCGTCAGTTGCAGCAACAACTAAGATCGCTCCGTCCATCTGAGCAGCACCTGTTACCATGTTTTTAACATAGTCAGCGTGTCCAGGACAGTCAACGTGTGCATAGTGTCTATTTTCTGTTTCATATTCAACGTGAGATGAGTTAATAGTAATTCCACGCTCTTTTTCTTCTGGAGCGTTATCGATTGAAGAGTAATCTCTGAATGAAGCTCCACCTTTTTCAGCTAAATATTTTGTGATCGCAGCTGTAAGTGTGGTTTTTCCGTGGTCAACGTGCCCGATTGTACCGATATTAACATGGGGCTTTGTTCTTTTAAATGTTTCTTTAGCCATCCTATTGTCCCTCCATTAGGTGTCTAGACGGTTTTTTATCTTTGTTATGCCCAGAATAGGAATTGAACCTACGACCGCTTGCTTACCATGCAAGTGCTCTACCCCTGAGCTATCTGGGCATTTCTTAGTGCATTTTTTCTACTTGAATGCAACCAAGCATAGACATTTGTTTAAATAAAATCAACTTCTTTGTGAAGATTTTACTTTTGTCTATAAGTAATCCGAGCCTTACTTAAATCGTAAGGCGACATTTCTACAGTCACTTTGTCTCCGGCATACACTCGGATATTTCTCATCCGCATTTTTCCGCATAGATGAGCAAATACCGTCATTCCGTTTTCTAAAACAACCCGAAAAGTCATATTTGGGAGAAGTTCTTCAACAACCCCATCAATCTTAATAGTTTCTTCTTTTGCCATAATCCATAATACTGACGTCAATAAAGTAAATATTAAAACAATAATTTTTCTTATTGTCAACGTATGTTTCTATCGAAAAAATCTTTTTTTTAAATGATAAAAACTAACTATATAGTTTTCATTAAAAAAATTATTTTGACAGGCATTGTAAAATGCTAGACGCGGTAATCATCCTTAAATTTTCATATGGATCTTGAAAGACCTGCATAAGAAACGGGACAAATTGAATATGGCCTATCTGCCCTAACGCTTCAACAATCATAAGTCTTTCTTCATTATTTTGTGCAGAAAAATACTCTTCTTCCAAAACCTTACCGACTTCATTATCTTTTGCAATAAGCGCTAAAATCAAAGCCGCTTGCAAACGAATATCCCGATCCTTGGCTACAAGTAATTTTTTTATCGTAGTCACCGCCGGTTCCCCTCCATATTGCAAAAGGACAGCTCCGGCATAACCTGATAAATTCCATTTTTTTTCCTTTAAAAAATTTTCTATCGCCTTCAAAGATTTCTCTTCTTCAAAACAACATAAAATCGATAAAAGCTCCAAACGAGAAACCCGATCAACAGCTAAAGGATAATTTGGTATATGGTTAACATATGGAACATCCGATGAAGAATAAAACTCAAGCCCCATTACAGGATGATTAGATTGCATAATTTTTTGATCATATTGATCCAAAAAAGAAAATAAGTGGTTTGTAGCACTGGCTATATTTTTTTGATAACCTAAAAGACCGATCGCGAGATTTACCCTAACAAATGGATCCTTATGTTTATTCATCAAATCATGCATTTGTTCACAATAATAATTTCCGGATGTTGCAAGAATTGCCGATGCCAGCCTCCTCACAAATGGCTCACTACTACCAAGAAAATATTGCAATCTTTCTAGAGCAAAAGAATCCTGCAGACGAAGACCTATCATACAACCCTGCAAAGCCACTTGCGGATGGATGCTTTTCATTGCATCTGTTGCTATTTCTTTTAGTTCCTGATCAGAAAAATATCGATCCCAAAGCTGAAATACAGCATAAAGTCCCGAAATTTGCACATCGGCCGACTGGTCCTTCAACAAATCCATGCATGGTTTTTTAGGATCAAAGGATAACTTATAGTGAGCTGCGAGCATCCCGGCAACCTGCCTTAAACTGCTTTTAGAAC
>DAOTHK010000074.1:0-5272 GCA_035447625.1 Chlamydiales bacterium | reverse complement strand
CTTCTCTGGAGGTATGTTAAAATCTTGAAAATGATCCGCAACAAGGAAGCCTAAATCATTTTCAATTAAAAATCGCGCAAGAAGTTCATTGTTACCATCCGGATACAAAAATTGCTCCCAAACACTCATTAATGAGCTTTTCCTGACATCAAGTTTATAGTTGTTTAAAGATTCTTTAAGGACTTTCAATAAAATAGATTGAGAATGACCAAAATAAGTTATAGCTTCTTTAAGCGACAAATAAGGCGTCAACTTTGTATCATATTGCCTATTCCTGTAGTTACGAAACCCCTTATCCATAGCAACCTTTGCGATTTTTAAAGCTCTTATGAATTCGGTTTCTGAAAGTGTTTTAGAAAAACTATGCAATTTTAATAGAATTTGCTGACGAATGTGTTCTTTGCTAGAAGAAGAAAGTAATGGGTTAATAGTTTTCAAAAAAAATGAAAACTTTACCAATCTTGTAGCTTCTGAAGTTAAGTTTGGTTGCTCTAAGTAAAGAGACGTCAGTCTTTTAGATAAAAATCTTGTTATTATCGACATAATATTACCTAATAATTAATAATAATATTTTAATTTATTTTTTTATAAAAAGCAACCATAAAACCAAAATTATTAAAAAAACAATTAATATTAATTATATATGTATTATATATATTTTTTGAAAATCTCTAAATCAAGCTAATTTCTCGTAATATAATCAAACCCTCTTTCCCTTTTTTTAGGCACTTTGTTATACTAAAATGCCTAATTATCAAAGAAATCAAGCAATATGATCATACTTGGCATAGAGACTACCTGTGATGAAACATCCATAAGCGTTGTTGAAAATGGTGTTTCCATATTATCAAATGTGATCTATTCACAAATTGATTTACACAAACCCTTTGGAGGGGTCTTCCCGGAACTTGCCTCAAGAGAACATCTCAATCGAATTCTTCCAGTACTGGAACAATCTTTAAAAGAAGCTAATGTTACCCATCAGGATATTGATTTAATCGCTGTCGCACATGGCCCAGGACTTATTGGCTCTTTGCTTGTTGGTCTTAATACTGCCAAAGCCCTTTCTCTCGCTTGGGATATCCCCTATATCGGCATTAATCACATTGAAGCCCATCTTTATGCGGCAATGATGTGCCACTATGAACAGTTAACCTTCCCGTCTCTTGGGATTGTTGTTTCCGGTGGCCATACCATGCTTGTTAAAATTTCCAACATAGGTAAATACTCTTTAATAGGCACCACTATCGACGATGCAGTCGGTGAGGCTTTCGACAAAGTTGCTGCAATGCTCGGCCTACCTTATCCGGGTGGTCCTGAAATTGAAAAGCTTGCTCAAACCGGCAATTTAAACAAATACCCCTTCGCAGCCGGTAAAGTAAAAGAAAAACCCTTCCATTTTTCATTCAGTGGCTTAAAGACAAAAGTCTTATACACCCTCAAAGGGCAAAACAATGATGCAAAATCTACATCGATTCTAAATGAAAATGAAAAAAAACATATCGCAGCTTCTTTTCAGAATGCCGCTTTATCCGATATTTACCAAAAAGCTGAAAAAGCCGTTAAAGAATATTCTTTAAAAGCAGTTTATGTTGGAGGAGGAGTTTCTAATAACAATGTATTAAAAAATTCTTTAAAAAGACTTTCGGTACCCAGTTATTTTCCAACACCCAGATTAACGCTAGATAACGCTGCAATGATTGCAGGTCTGGCCTATCATAAATATTCTAAACCAGCATCCTATGATTTAGAAGCCAAAACACGCATTCCGATGTGTTAATTTGTATTAAAGAATTATATTAAAAATATTTCTACGGACTTTGTTAGATATTTTTCTTGTTCTTATTGATTCTCTTAGGATAAAATTTTAGCAGTTATCGATAAAACAATATTTTAAAGGATGTGAATCATGGCAAAGAAAGGTGCTAGAGATACCATTAAATTGAAAAGTACTGAAAGTTCTGAGTGCTATTGGACAACGAAAAATAAAAAAACAAAAACTACTCGCCTTGAACTTAGAAAATATGATAAAAAGCTAAGAAAGCACGTGATTTTTAAAGAAGCTAAATAATTTGGATGTTTGAAACATTTATAGCATTTAAGTACTTGATACCAAAGAAAAGAGCCTTATCCAGGGCTCTTATTTCTTTGCTTTCAATTTTTGTAATTTCCCTTATCGTATGGCTCGTACTCGTTTTCTTATCCGTTACCAACGGCATTGAAAAAAATTGGATTCAAAAACTTACTGTTTTAAATGCCCCTTTGCGAATTTCTCCAACTTCTGAATATTACCAATCAGCTTATTATCAAATTGATGCTTACTCTTCCGAATCTGATTTCCAATATAAAACACTTAGAGAAAAACTACTTTCTTCACAGACCAATCCCTATCAGGATAAAGTCGATCCTGCATTACCCCATTATTTGGAAGATAAAGAAATTTCCAAAGACCTAGTACAATCTTTAAATACAATTTTAGATACTGAAAAGCAACACTGGCATTACTTTTTTGAAGATTTTGAAGTTTCAGCAGCTCTGATGAAACTATCTGTGCATTCTCCCGATAAAAGTCATTTAGGAAGCTCCCATCAAGCTATTTTATCTCAAATGACTTATCTATCGACCTCATCTGAAAATAATCCCGATTTCCAAAGTTTGATCACACCTTTATCATCGAATGATATCAATCTGCTCTATCATGAGCATTTGAATGTATCAAAGAATGAAAATCCAACCGCCTTTTTCAGCTGTTTTAATATAGAAAAAGTTCGTTTAAGCCCCTATCAAAGATTCCCAAAAAATCTTTTGCCCAAAAGTTATACTTTTCCTGCATACGCTTCTATTAAAAACAACCAAGTTAAATCAATTGAAATTCTCCCAAATGCTATTCAGACAACAAGTCAAGGAAGACTTGTAAAAGAAAGAGACAAGTTTTACTTCGAAGATATCGATCATAACCAATACCCCCTTTCTGAACATACTCCAATATATCCTTCCGAAGACTTTGTCCTCAATGTAAAGAAGATCCTTAACACGCGAGTTCCTTCCTTCAAAGATGTCTTTTTATCAATAGATACCACAATTGCAGGAAATCGTCTTCAAGGCGATATCTCTTTTCAAAACATCAATATCGAAAAAGCTCATAGTGTCAAAGGATTCAATCCCGTAGAAAGCCGGGTATTCCAATCCCTCTATCCTGATTATGAAATAGTACTAGCACCCAAAATCCTTCAAAACAGTGGTGTAAATGTAGGAGATCAAGGATATCTCTCCTTCGCAGGACAAGGAGCTATCTCTGCAAAAGAACATCATATAAAGATCCTCATAGCAGATTTCTACGATCCAGGAGTCTTGCCAGTTGGTAATAAAAGCCTCATCGTTTCTAGAAATGTTACCCAAACTATCAACGGAGCCTCCCCTTCTTTTATCCCTGATGGCATTCCTGTTAACGGATTCTATATATGGACCTCGAATTTAAAAAATGTTCCTAAAATCAAAAAAGTGCTTCAAGAAAAACTCCAAGAAGAAGGATTGTCAAAGTATTTCAAAATCGAAACCTATCAGGAATATGAATTCGCAAAAGATCTAATGCAACAATTCCAAAGCGATAAGCTCCTATTTATGCTGATTGCTATCATTATCTTAATCGTAGCTTGTTCAAACATCATTTCCATGCTCGTACTACTCGTAAATGACAAGAAAAGAGAAATAGCCCTTATGAAATCCATGGGGGCCACTAAAAAGAGCATTGCAATAATCTTTGGAATCAATGGCATGATTACAGGTCTTATCGGATCTATCATTGGAATCATAGCAGCGATTATCACATTGAATAATCTTCATTATCTCATATCCTTTCTCAGCTCGCTTTTAGGACATTCAGCATTCAATCCTATGTTTTTCGGAGAGACCCTCCCACAAAGCTTCAGCTACGATGCTTTATTGTTTATTATTATAGCCACTCCCCTATTATCGATTATTGCCGGTGTTATTCCCGCTATCAAAGCCTCTTTAACAAGCCCTTCCAGTATTTTAAGGAGTCAATAATGCCTTTTTTACAAGCAGAAAACCTCAGTAAAATCTACTACAAACCGACTAAACAAACTCTACTGAATCAAATCAATTTGACAGTTCATAGAAATGAGTCCATAGCAATCATGGGAGCCAGTGGCGAAGGAAAAACAACCCTTCTACATATTCTAGGAGGTCTTGAAAAACCAACAGACGGCCAAGTAATCTTTAAAGAACATCACTTTGACACAAAACATCCCCAACCTGCATTTTTTTTAAATAAGTCCGTTGGATTTGTTTTTCAATCCTCCAATTTATTCGAAGATCTGACAGTGATTGAAAACATCTTATTACCCGCAAAAATCGCCCGCAGAAAAACCCATAAAAAAAGTGAAAGCTACAAACAAGCTTTACAGCTTCTTTCTCTTATCGGACTGCAGGATAAAATTGAAGCTCCTGCTAAAATCCTCTCAGGTGGAGAAAAACAAAGAGTTGCTATTGCAAGAGCTTTTTGTAATGACCCTCAAATCATCCTAGCAGATGAACCATCAGGAAACCTTGACTTTGAAAACTCTCTTTTGATTCATTCTCTTCTTATCGATTGTGTCAAAAAATTTAATAAAAGCCTTATCGTTGTCACACATGATATAGAACTTGCAAAACTTTGCAATAAAATCTATACACTCAAATCCGGCCACCTAACAATCAAAACCTCCTAATAAGACTAATTATACTCTTTCTTTTTTCCTTCCGAACTATTGCTTTTTTTGTTAAAAATGATGGCAAAAATTTATAGGGAGAGCTTTATGAAAATTCTTATTATTGGTACCGGATACGTAGGTCTTGTTACAGGAGTTAGTTTTTCTGAAATGGGACATGATGTTAGCTGTTTGGATATAGATGAAAATAAGATCTCTAAGCTGAAAAAAGGCTCTTCCCCTATCTATGAACCGGGTCTAGAAGAGATGATCCAAAGAAACCTAAAAGCAAATCGTTTGCATTTCACAACATCCTACGAAGAAACAGTCCCTTATTGCGATATTTGTTTTTTAGCTCTTCCAACCCCCTCTAACGAAGATGGTTCTTGCGATGTTCAATATGTCCTAAAAGCCTCCAAGCATCTATCAAAATACCTACAAGGACATACAACCATTGTCAGCAAATCAACAGTGCCTGTCGGAACTTGTTTTGCTATCAAAAAACTCATCGAAGAAGAAATCCAAAAACAACTCACAGAAAAAGAAATACTGCTTCGTGAAGT
>DAOTHK010000073.1:0-5343 GCA_035447625.1 Chlamydiales bacterium | reverse complement strand
AAGAGGAGATTTTAGCAACTTTTAAAAGTGTTGTAATTGTAAATGTTGTACTTGTCAATATCGCTGACATTGCAGTTGCCATTTTTAATGATTCTTTTCTGGAATCTGTGAAAATGTGATTGAACTGTTTTTGAAGATAAATTGTCATAAGATACTCGCGGGTGTAAGTTTTTTTATGATCATGGCTCCTCCTAGACAAATGTTTTCATGATAGAAAACAATGGATTGACGAGGGGTGATTGCCCTTTGAGGATTGTCAAATGATACAGTGATTTGATCATTTTCGATTTTCTCAATAGTGCAGTGGGTGTCCGTTTGACGATAACGAATTTTTGCTGCACATTTAAAAGGGGCTTTGATTTCTGGACCGACCCAGGAAATATTATCAGCAATTAACATCTCTGCATATAATGCGCTGTGGTGTTCTCCCTGAGCGACAATGACGGTATTGGTTTTCGGGTCTTTGTCGACAACAAACCAAGGCTCTCCAGGACCTCCAATGGCAAGACCTTTTCTTTGACCGATGGTATAGAAAGGATGTCCCATATGTTTACCGACAATTTTTCCCTCCGGAGTTTTGAAATCACCTTTTGTAGATTCGATATATTGATTGATAAAGGTTTGAAAGTTCCTTTTACCAATAAAGCAGATGCCTGTTGAATCTTTTTTAGAGTGGGTGATAAGGTCATTTTTCTTGGCGATTTCCCGCACTTCTTTTTTTTCTAAGTGTCCGATTGGGAAAAGGACTTTTTCGAGAATTTCACTTTTTATCGTATATAAAAAGTAAGTTTGGTCTTTGTTGGCATCTAGTCCTTTTTTCAATTGATAGCCTGTATCTGTTTTAGCAACTTGGCAATAATGGCCTGTTGCTAAAAAATCAGCTCCAAGCGCCATGGCTTTATTGAAAAGGACTTTAAATTTGATTTCTCTATTACATAAAATGTCGGGATTGGGAGTATAACCTTCTTTCAGTTCTTCAATAAATGATTGAAAAACATTTTCTTGATATTCTTTTGCAAAATTAACACTGTAATAAGGAATGTCTAATTTTTCACATACAGCTTTAGCATCCTGGAAATCAGTTTCCGTAGTGCATCTTCCTTCTGAATCCTTTTCTTCCCAGTTTTTCATGAAAAGACCGAATACATCGTAACCCTGTTCTTTTAAAAGGCAGGCGGCAACAGATGAATCAACTCCGCCGGAAATAGCTATGGCTACTTTCTTTTTATGCATATAATATCTAATATTTTAATAATTCCCATCAATTATAACAAATAAGCATTAATAATATAGAGTATTTGTTTCTAATTGATAAATACGATCTTCAAGTGTTGGATGGGAAGCAAATAAATGCATAAAACCTTTTTTAGATTTTCCTGAAATTTGAAATGCTGCTATAGATTTATTTTGATTCTTATAAGAAGGATTTTGAATTCTAGCAAGCGCTCTTAGGGCTTGGAGCATTGCTTGTTTCCCTGCAATTTGTGCTGCTGAGGCATCGGCACGATATTCCCTTTTTCTTGAATAGCCCATTACAATAAGTTGACCGAATAACATGAAAATAATTTCAAAAAGATAGGTAGTTAAATAAAAATTGCCGTAGGAGGGACGACGATCTCTCTCTTTTGACATATTCATAATAAGAAAGGCTAAAACCCTTGATAAGAATAATACAAAAGCGTTCACAACACCTTGCAGAAGAGTCATGGTTACCATATCTCCGTTTGCAATATGAGAAATTTCATGAGCAATAACTCCTTCGACTTCTTTTTCGCTTAAGTTTTCAATTAAACTAGAGGATAAAGCGATTAGGGAGTTTTTTTGGGATCTACCTGTTGCAAAGGCGTTGATTTGATTTGAAGAGTAGATGCCAATTTCAGGAAGATCGACAAGACCTGCTTTTCTGCAAAGACTTTCTACCATGAATAAGATGTTTTTTTCGTTTTCATTTGTTGTTAACGGATTAATCGTTTTGACTTTCATCATCCATTTAGCCATAGGTTTCGACAGGAATAATGAAATGAAGCTTCCTGCAAATCCCCATACCAAACAAAAGATCATGAGTGATTGAAGATTGAGTCCATAAGCTGAAAGATAAGGTTGTACATGCAACAGATTCAATATTGTCATGACGGATAAAACAACTAAGGCATTTAATAAAACAAACAGAAACATTCTTTTGAACATAGACGCTCCAAATATAAGTAGTTTATAAGACATTTTGAACTGAAGTTTTTGTATTGTCAAGTTGAAGAAAAATCTTTACTCACAGATGTATGAGAAATGATTTTGTTTTGTATATTCATTTCTTTAACGTTGCAAATATATCCCGAAATATGAGATGAAGATTTCCCAAATCATAAACATAAAAATGCCTCATGTTAAGGAAGCAAAAATTATGACAGTAATTTCTTTGTTGGATGATAAAGAATCCAAAGAAACAAAATCTTTTTCACATGAATGTTTAAAAGAAGGTTTAGATCGAGAACATTATAGCTATGTTCTAATTACCTGCTCGAAACCTAATCTCCAAGGGAAAATGGAAGTGGAGTTTTCTTATGGTGGAGATGAGGCGACTGTTTCATATTTGCTTGAAGGGGCAAAACAAGCGGTAGATTCTGCAGAAAATAGTTCTATTGATTTTTCTTAAATTTTTTGAATCAAGATTGTGTATTTATTTGCAAATCTTGATACTCGAAAAAAAAGGAGATTGAAGAATGGAACAATACTTGCAATGGTTTGAGAAAAATTTTGAACAAATCAAAAATGATTATTTTGAGCTTTTAAAATTTGAAACAATTAATGCAGATCCATCGTATCGTTCTCATACGATCGCTTGTGTAAATTGGTTGAAAAACTATTTGGAAGAGATTCATTTTGAAGCCGAGATTATTGAAACAATGTCGGCTCCTCTTGTTTTTGGACAAAAAATTATTGATCCAAAACTTAAAACACTTCTTTTTTATTTTCATTATGATGTGATGCCGGTAGATCCTATCGAAGAGTGGGCTCATCCTCCTTTTAACCCGCAATTAAAAGAAGGAGTGGTATATGCCAGAGGAGCTTCTGATGATAAAGGGCAGCTTTTTTATGCTTTGAGTGCTATGAAAGCTTTGGATGCATTAAATCTTCCACCTTCTGTGAACATCAAAGTGATTATTGATGGAGAAGAAGAATCGGGAAGTGTTGCTCTGCATAAAAAAATTGAAGAATTGAAAGAGAAATTGTCTGCAGATTATTTGGCGGTACTAGATCTTTCGATGCCATCGAAAGATCAACCCGCTATTAATATTGGTGCTCGTGGGATGGTGAGTGTTGAAATGCAGGTCAAAAATGCTTCTGTTGATATGCATTCGGGGGAACATGGAGGTGTTGCATATAATCCCTTATTGGCTATTTGCAAAGCAGTTTCTAAATTGCACGATGATGAGGGGCATATTGCAATAAAAGATTTTTATGATGATGTTAAAGATTGGAAAAAAGATGAACTTCAAGAAGTGGATCTTTCCTTTGATAAGGATGAATATCAGAAAGACTTTGGTGTACATACATTATGGCAGGAAAAAGGTTTTCAAGAAAAAGAAAGAAACTGGCTTCGTCCAACAATTGAAATTCATGGTATAAAAGGTGGTTATACAGGGCCAGGATTTAAATCTGTGATTCCTTCAAAAGCATCAGTAAAGATTTCTTCCAGACTTGTTTCAAGTCAGGATCCTCGTAAGGTAATAGAACGTATTATTAACTTTTTAAAGGCTCAGATTCCGATAGGGATGGAGGTGGATTTTGTTGAAGAGGTGGGGGGAGAAGCTTTGCTTTCTTTGGACAATTCTCCTATTACAGAAGCTGCTATAAAAGCTTATGAAAAAGTGTTTAAAACAAAATGCACAAAAGTTCTAGCGGGAGGTTCGGTGCCTATTGTAGCTTCCATTGCAAAAACCTTGCATTGTCCTTTTGTTATGATGGGAACAGCTTTACCAACAGATAATATTCATGCTCCTAATGAACATTTTATGATGGAACAATTTCAAAAAGGGTTTTTGGTAGTAGCTAATATGCTTGCTGATTTTTAAAATTAATCAGCAAGTGTTAGTATTTCATGACCATTATCTGTAATTAGAATTGTGTGTTCCCATTGTGCTGAGGGCTTCAAATCTTTAGTTCTCGCTGTCCATTGATCTTTTGGGTCGATTACAGCTTCTTTAACGCCAGCGTTGATCATAGGTTCGATGGTAAAGGTCATTCCTGGAGCCAAAGGGATGGCTAGGTCATTATAGTGATGGGCAACTTGTGGGGGTTCATGAAAGCCTACGCCAATACCATGTCCTACAAATTGATCAACAACAGAGCAATGATGCTTTTTTGCGATTGTTTCGATGACATCACCAATTTCGTACAGCATGACATTAGGTTTGCAGATAGCAATAGATTCCATTAAACATTCATAAGAGGTTTCAACAACTCTTTTTTTATCTTCGCTTACTTTTCCTATCATTACCATTTTGCTACAATCTCCATAATAACCATCAACGATACTGGTAACATCAATATTGATGATATCTCCTTCAAGAAGAGGCCTCTCTTCTGGAATTCCATGACAGATCACTTCATTGATGGAAGTACAGATAGTTTTGGGAAAAGGAGGGTGGCCGTAATTTAAAGGAGCTGGAATAGCGTTCATTTCTTTGTGTAATTTTCTGGAATATTGATCCAGTTGAAGCGTTGTTATACCTTTTTGAGCTTTTTCGCAAAGAAGCTTTAGTATTGTTGCAGCAGTTTTTGAAGCTTTTCTAATTTTTTCGATTTGGTGAGGCGTTTTGATGAGAATTCCAAATTGCTTTAAGTAGATTTTGGCAAGATCATTTGTAAAAGGAGGTGTTTGAGGATAATGGCATTTTTTATATTTTTTTCCGCTGCCACACCAACAGGGGTCATTTCTTGAAATCATAGGGATCCTTAAATTGAATATGGGTTAAAAAAAGTCCGCTTCCAGGAGCTGTTTGACCGGCTTTTTTGCGATTTTTTGATAATAAAATTTCTTTTATATCAGTCGTGGCTAAACGATTTGAGGCAATATCTGCAAGAGTGCCAACAAGGATTCTAACCATTTTATATAGAAAATTTGTGCCGGTAATTTGAATTTTGATATAAGGTTTTTCTTCTTCAATTGTAATTTTTGAAATTGTTCTAATATTGTCTTCTTTAGGTTCTGTGGTGAAAGCTGAAAAATCATAGGTTCCGATTAGTTTTTGCGCTTGTTTTTTTAAAATATCTATAGAAATGGGATATGGATAAAACCAACAAAATTCGCTTCGTATTGCAGGGCTGACTGGATCATTATAAATG
>DAOTHK010000072.1:0-5455 GCA_035447625.1 Chlamydiales bacterium | reverse complement strand
GAATATAATCCTTCAGCATTTGTGGATCCTTGTTGATTTCCACATCATCTTCTAAAATCCAAATCACTTTGCAACCTGTATGATATGCATGATAAATGACCGACAAGTGACTTAAACAACATCCTAAAGCTTTATTTGTCTTTGAGGAAAAACCAAATACCGACCCATCAAAACCAGAAAAACGATTGCCAACAACATTCCATCTATTAAGCTGGTTTTGCATAAATTCATAGCGCTCAAAATCTCTTTCAAGATTAATCACATAGATTTTATCAATCCCTTCGATATTGGAATTAAAATTTGTGCCGTAGTGAGGTTTAATATAATTTTTTAGATTCATTCCATATTCATTATTTGCATAACTTTTTGCAAAAATGAATAAAAATAAAATAAATCCAAATTTTAAAAATCCGTATCCTTTCATATTAATCCTTTGTTAAATTTTTGAATGATCATTATGCGAAAGCCTTTATCAAAGCTTTCTAACCAAAAATTGAGAACGATTCCGCCCTGTTCAAATCTTTTTAAATTAATATAGCAAATAAATATCACTTGGGATTTATTCCCAAAGAATAATCGAAATATTTAAAGAAAGAACATGCTAACTCCTTCTGTTTTCCATTGATACCCGTACCCCAGATTATATCGAGATCTTCGGCCATTTGCAAAATCGACCCTATCGCAAGAAATTTTCTAGTACCATCAATCGGTGCTTTTCGAATGGATCGCTTCACAATTCTTTCGACCAAAACTTTTGATAGCTCGTCCCCAAAATTAGTAACACCATAAAGCCCTTCATCCGGTTGCCACCAGTACAGATTGGGACTTGCAAATATTGAAAAACAACAAAAAAAGAAAATATAAAAATTCATTTTCTTAATCAAAGCATATCTCCCTTAAAAAACTATTTTTTAATAAAAAAATTTTTTAAGAGGATATCCTAGCTAGAAAAAGAATAGTACGTCAAGAATATTGCTAAAAAGATTCCGATGATTTTAGATAGCGCCACATGCCTTCTGGAAGATTCCCTAGCATAATTTTTCCGATACGAACTCTTTTCAAACCTGTCACCTTTAATCCCACAAGTTCGCACATGCGTCTGATCTGTCTTTTTTTCCCTTCTTGCAAAATAATTTTGAGCAACGAAGATGTCAATTTTGTAACTTTTGCTTTTTTCAAAGGTTTATCATCCAAAACAAGACCAAATCTCAGTCTACTTAAAACAGCATCCGACACATCACCTTCGACATAGACAAGATACTCTTTTTCAATTCTGGAATCAGGACCGATCAGTTTTTTTACAACCGTTCCATCTTGAGACAAAACCATAAGTCCTTTCGAATTAATATCAAGCCTTCCACAGACAGCCAGTTTTTTCCGATGAAAAGGACTGAAAGGCTTATTTTTATCCGGTTCGAATTCATTGTCTTTTTCAATCAATTCAATCGCTGCCTTGTATCCTTTTTCAGGCAAGTTAGACACATAACCAAGTGGCTTGTTCAAAAGTATTGTAACTTTTTCCTTTTGGGTCTTTTTAGCATGAGATAATAATTCGATATGCGCATCTAAAGGAGCTTGCTCTCCTTGCTGTTCGACAAGCTTTCCATTGACCTTGACCTGTCTTTGATCAATGAATTTTTCCGCCTCGCGTCTGGAGCACATCCCTCTTTGGGCCATGATTTTAGAGATTCTTTGCATCATATTGATGATGTTTCCTCTTGGCTTTCAGCCTCACCTTCGATAGGTTTTTGATCTACAATTTCTTGTTGATCCACAACTTCCTTTTCTCTTAGGGTTTGATTATAAAAAGCCAAATAATCTTGCAGAATCACGGAATGATCATAAAGCAATTGCATATTTTCCAAACGATCGATTGGATGGATCAAATCTGCAATTTCAGGTGTGTATTGAGCTTTAATAATGTATGCGATATCAATTAAATGATCTTGATAATGCCTTCTAGGATCTGAATAAACATGAAATTGTTTCAATGTTAATTCTTTAAGTCCTGTTAGGTTTTGAGTAATACGCAAGATAGCTTTTTCAGTAGATTCACCATATTCGATTTCTCCTGATGGAAGTTTTTTACCGTAAGGTTCTTTTACTTGATCGATTAATATGACTCCCAAAAACTTATCATTATCATAAACTTCAACAATACCACTTGCTGATACTGTTGTTTTTTGTATTTTTTGCTTTTTGACAATCCGGTAGTCATTTTCTTTTTTCATAAACAAAAGACCTGCTCCGACAACAACAAATACAAAAATTATTTTGATCCATTTTTTGAACATATTAAGCTCCTGCTATCCACAATTTTAAATAGGATAGCATAGCCGCGTTTTTTTATGACAATCATATAAGAAAATCCATTTGGAATTTAATGGACTTTCTAACGAACAAGATTTTCAAAGTCTTGATTATACCAAAAGAAGTTATCCACGATCTCTTGTTCCAAATAACTTTTAGTATAAAAAGACTTCACCCAAAGTCTTTGATTCCAATATCTTAAAGCAATCTGTTCCGTGTCAACCAAAGAAGATCTTTGAAAATCTAATGAAAAATTGGAATTAAAAGCAAAAGGATCTTCCTCTTTATAGAAAAAGGTTCCTTGATTCAAATCTTCTTTATAAGAATCATACCAAATTCCATATTCATGATAAAAATCACTTGAAGAAGCCCTTTGATCATTAATTGTTCCAAGTAAAATATTTTGATCGTATTTTGCTGAAAAAATACGGATATTCCTATTAGAAGTAGCATAGATCTTTCCATCCGGAAGCAAATAGAATCTTCCTGAACCAATACTAGGGTTTTCCAAATGCTTTTGATCTGCCACAAGATCTATCGTTTGGCCTTCTTTTAAATAAATCATTCCAAAATCATCAATACGAATATCTTGATCAGCTTTAACAATAATATTTCCATCAACAGCCGTTATCATTCCTTGTGCACTTTCTGAGGATCCTTTCAACAGAAAACTTTGATTTGTCATCATCATAAGAGAACCCTCGCTTTGAATCGATGCTGAAGATTTTATTCCTTCAACAGTGATATTTCCTCCAGATTCAATCACCATATTTCCTAATGATTTAATTGAAGCTCCATTTCTACCGCTCCAAAGCATTATATCTTCAACTGTTTCAATATGAAAATCATTACCACTTCGATTCTGAATTGATGTATTCTGTAACATTGTCAATGAACCGGCTTGAATACTACTATTTAGGTAAGCAAAATCCCCTTTCATCTGTATTATGGCAGATTCACATATAAGATCTTTTAGAACAGCTAAATCAATAATTCCATTTTGACTATGCACTGAAGATAAATGTTCCTCATCACCTTGAAGAATCATTTTCTTAGATAAGATAGAAATATCGCCCTCTTCGTTATAAATAGAGGAACCATTCAAAATAAATAACGGTCCATTAAATACTTCGATTTCAATAGGTGCTACCTTTTTATTACTCATTACGGAAACGTTTTGTAATATAGCCTCTTCTCTAATTGAGAAATGTATCTTTCCATTACATACCATTTCAACAGGCAGTTGGAATCCTCTACTATTCAATCTATCTGCAGATATTTCAAGAGATCTTCCTGCAAATAAAACCGGATCATTTTGATTTATGACGTGGTCTCTTTTGATATCAATAATTGAAGAATGAATATCGAGAGATCCTTGAGAATAAATCTTTGATATACCATTGATGCTATCAATTTCAATTCTATCTTTTGCATTGATTTGTAAATCTAAAGGACTTTTTCCAGTGCCCAAATAAGCAATCCCTCTTTGTGATCCACTTTTTATTAAAATTGACCCATCAATATCCACAAAGAGTTTCTGAACGGCAATTTTTTCATTTTCTTGCATGGAAAAATTGCTTAAATCATTCCCCATTACAGGTCCGATAATCGCACCATGAAAGCCTTCTTTATCAGAAGCCTTTAGGATTAAGTTTCCTTTTTCAAATGTTCTCAAAAATGCTTTTTGTTGATTTTCAAATCCTATTTGCATCGTGCATAAGTCTTCCACTGAATCAGAAAAAATTCTACCTCCAACAAAAGCTTCATTATGGTGATTAGATTCAACAATTATATCATGGCTTGCTTCTAAACTAAACTGATTAGAAATAACCGAAAGCTTTTGATTCCCTTCATGAATTGCAACATGTCCAATACCTGCAAACGAAGTCTGAGAAATAGATGAACCTGCCTTTAATAAGATCGATCCATTTGAAAATGGATCTAGCGTAATTTGAATATTTCCATCAATAAGATCCTCTTTTAAACCACTATAAGCCAAATGACCGATCAATGCATAAGCATTTTCTCCAGAACCTCCAATAATTTCAATATCACCAAAATATTCAGCTATCGAAATATCCCCAATAATTGGCATCAAATGTTGATGGTTTCTTCTAATATGACCAATTTGCGCAAAAGCATTTAAATTCTGGCCTGCCTGCAAACTGATAAGACTTTCATCAAAAATTTTGTTACTTAAAGAGCTAATGGAAATAGATCCTGATGGATTCAGTTTACCATTCCCCCCTCCATTACCAACCAATACATATGTATTAATATTTTCACCTGCTTTTAAAGAAAGTGTTCCATCTAACTTAATAGAAATATTTCCCAAAGCATTCGTAGTTTCTTTTGAAAAATATCCAATTTGCGAAAAGCTATTTTCTACCTCTCCGCCTTGTAAAAAGATATTTTTTCCAGCTTGCAATAAAACATTTCCCATTGCAGAACCAATTTGATGAGAACTATTCTTGTTCAAAGAACCCAAATGAATACTATTTTCTGCACAAATTTCAATATCGCCATTTAGATGATTTAATATAGAGCCATCAACATAAATATTTTCACGGGCATACAATGAAGTAATATTTTCCACACTACTTTGAATTTGTTTTCCTATATGAATATCTTTTGCAGATGAAATAGAACACTTTCCAGAAGAATGGAAATCCAACATTGCATCCAATCTAATGGATCCTGCAGAGACAGCATCGGAAATAAAAGCCTTTTCCTCCCTATTACCGCTGCAAATTATTAAATTGCCTGTTGTATTTTTCTCAAAGGTAATTTGATTCATTACGTGAACCTGAGAAAGCTGATCTAAAAGAGTTCCCCCTTCAAGAATTAGATTTGCAGAGGTATTTTTAAAAATAATTGGATCAAATAATTCTAGATTACGACCCGCTGCAAAATGCAAAGTTTTTTCATCATATGCTTTTCCTGTAATTTGGAATTTTTCCAAATCCGATTCATCGATATGCAGGAAAATATTTCCAGATAAAGGATTTGCTTTAGAAGAAGCTTTAATCTCAACATTATTGTTTTGCAATCTAGCTAAGAGACCATCTGCAGGAGTTCCTCTAAGCATTAAATATACAATTGATTGTTGAACTTGATCAGATGAAAAAATATGATCCCATGTAAG
>DAOTHK010000071.1:0-5577 GCA_035447625.1 Chlamydiales bacterium | reverse complement strand
ATAATAATACTTTTTATAATTGTTAAGATGTATAATATAACTGATTTTGATATATGTAGTCTATCACTTTATCCAGAAGAAGATGTTTAACATATAATGATTTTTTCAATCTTTCACGAATTTCCGTACTACTAATATCAAATTTTTTTATTGGAATAAAATTTTCTTCAGAAAGTAATCTATATTTTTTAAAACTCTCTTGAGAACCGCTTCTTCCTACAATAATCGGCCTTGCCAATTCTAAAATTGTTTCTGGATTTTTCCATAAATGAAATGTGGCGGCTGCATCTTCCGCAAGAATAAAATAAATTTCATCTTCTGGTGTAAAATTTTCTTTGAATCTTTTTAAAGAATCAACCGTAAAAGATGTCTGAGGATTCAATGCCTCCCCTTCATAACAGTAACACCCCTCAATTCCAGCTATAGCCAATTTTACCATTTCCAATCGTTTTTCAGCAGAAGCTTGAGATGACATATTTAATTTATGTGGAGATTGATATGCAGGAGAAAAATAAATGTGATCAACTACTCTTTCTTCCAATAATTGCAAAGCAACAAAAAGATGTCCTAGATGAATTGGATCAAATGATCCTCCAAAAAATGCGATTTTACTCATCCACAACCACCTGATTTTTAAATTATCTCATAACCTTTAAGCTTACACAATTTTCGTAATTTTCTGCAGGGATTTACGGCTACTACTTCATCCGCTGATGCGATTAAAGGAAAATCCCAAAAACTATCAGTATAAGCTACCACTTTCTCATATGTAGATTCTTCCACCATCTTTTGTACGAATTTTTTCTTTTGCTCTCCATCCATTACTAGTTGTATTCCAATTAACACCCCATTTTTTTGCCTGTAAGAAGAGGCTTCGAAAAAAGGTATATCAAAACTTTTCGCAATTGGATCCACTAAGAATTTTGGTGAATTGGAAAGCAAAACGATTTGATCTCCAGCCAAACGATGCTCCTCCAACTTTTGTTTTACAACATCAAGAACATAATCCATAAGATGCTTTTCCACAAAACTCTCAGCCGTTTTTTCAAAATCCTTAATATTCTTTCCTTTCAAAAAAAGTTCAAATACTTTTGTATGTAATTTAACAGGTGAAAATAAATATATTTTATAAAGAAAATAATAGAATGCTAAAACATGCATCTTTCTCATTGAAAGATGCTTGTTTTTAATCAAATAAAAATAATAATTAATCGAACTATTTACCCGGATCAAGGTACGATCCAAATCAAAAACTGCTAGCTTCAAAAAGACTATCCTTCAATCTGAATGATCTTTTCTTCAAGCTCTTTTATAGATTCATCAATTTTCATAAGCCTTGCTTTCTCTTCTTCAACTAGCTCTCTATATGTCATTGCTTTTTCAAAGTCGAGCGCCACGCCATTACAAGCTTTACGATAAGCTTCCACTTGTTTCTTCACTTCAATGCGTTTTTGTTTCGTTTCAATCAAATATTCTTTTAACTGTGCAAGTTGCTTTTGATCATCTTGAGATAAGTTTAAAATTTGTTGTTGCTTATGTTCATCGATTAAATCTTTTACAGGTTTAACCAAGCGATCTATCTGTTGCTTTTCAAATTTAGAAAGACTTAATTCTCTGATACTTGCTTCGATTTCTTCTAAATTACTCATTAAATTTTCAAGCTTATATCGTTTTGCATTGTTCTGAAGATTAATAATTTCTTCTTTCATTTCTTCAATTTTTTTCAATCTTGCCAAACGACTTTCTTCCCTAGAACGATCTCTTTCTTCTTTTTCTAATCTTTGTCTTTCTAAAATCGGATCTTTTGCTTGTTCGATTTTATTTTTAAGCATGACAACATCTTCGCGTGCTAAATCCACAGATTTCATAAATTCTAAGATCTCAGAAATTTCTTGTGAGACTTCTTCATCGGTTAATCCTTGAATACAACGCTTACTAAAAGCTTCAATTTTTTCTAAAACTTGATCTCTATTTTCTTTTCTGCCTTCATTACGCTGTACTTGCATTTCACGATATTCTTTTTCCAACTGCTTCATTCTTTCCCATGCTTTCGAAAGACTTAAACGTGTAGAAGTAAAAACTCTAGTATTCAATGAAATTTTCTTAGCAAAATTTTGTAATATCTTGATTTCATTTTTGAGTGCTTTATGCGAGACTGATTTATCTAGCTCTTCATTTTTAAAAAACTGATCATAAAAACGATCTACATCAATAGAAAATTGCTGACTAATGACCTTAATATATTCTTTGCGTTTAGGAAAAATATGATCACCAGCTTTTGAAAGTCTCTGAAATAATTTGTTTTTTTGTCTTGCTCTAACAGACATTTTTATCACTTCTTTTCTCAAAGAATGAATACGTGAAGCAAAAGTATTTAATAAATCAAGTTCTCTTTGAATCACTGCGTATCGATCCACATCTTCAATTGAATTCATTGGAAAAGCCAAATCGATTCTTGAAATTTTTGTTAACAACTTATCATAGTTCTCTAAATCAGATTCCAAGGCTTCAATTGCGAGCAAAACCTGCTCAAAGGCAAACGTAGCTTGTTCATCGAGCAATTTTTTCAATCTTCTAGCTTCTGAAGACAACTCAATATATTGCGCCCAAAAAGTACTTCTTGCTGCAGGATTAATAGGTTCTTTGAATAACGGTAGACATTTGCGTTTAATTTCCCAAAAACACTTGAAATTCGGTGAAGATTCCTGAGATAAAGTATTTCTTAAATAATTTATTGAAAGATGAATTTTTTCTTCGATGGTTTCCTGCTTATCGAATTCAACAATAAATCCTTCGAATTCCTTATCTGTATATGTGTTTTCAATTTTCATTTCTTTATCTTCTACTTTTTCTTTTGTTTCTGTAATAACGCTCATGACATAAACCTAACAATTTAATGCCTTAAAAAGTATAACATATCATATTTTATTAAAAGCCTTTTCTTCACTGAGGACAAAATGAAAAAACACAAAAATTCATGATGAAAAAAACATTTGTCGATTTTTCATACCTATATCAACGAATCTTTTCTTCATAATACCAACTTCAAAATTACTAAAAAAAAATTGAATGAGATGTTGCTTTCATATCACTATCTCAGTATTCTGAATTAAACGCTGGTATTTGTGAGGTTCTTATGAGAAAACTTTTGATAACACTTACTCTTCTATTTTCATTTAACTTAATGGGTGGATGCATTTATTTTTTCTATGGAGATGAATGCCCTCACTGCCAAGACGTTAAACCTTATCTTGCAAAAATTGAAAAAGACTATCCTGACATGAAAATTCATTATTTTGAAGTTTATCACAATTACCAAAATGCAAGACTTTTGCAATCATTTTATGAAAGCTACAGCATCCCCAGTAAAGGAATCCCTATTCTTTTTATCGGTGATAGATATCTTCAAGGAAAAAATGTTATTCAAAGAAATCTAAAACCTCTGCTACGCAAATTTAAACATGCTCCCTGCCCTCAACCTTCTAAGATAAAAAAAAAGTAACTAACCTTTCTTTTATCACCATCTTAGTTGCAGCGCTTGTCGATTCCATTAATCCCTGCGCAATTTCAGTACTTTTGATTTTACTTGCCACAACACTCTATAAAAAAGAAAAAAGAAAAACACTCATCAGTTCCTTTACGTTTATTGCTGCGATTTATATAAGCTATTTTCTTTTTGGAACGGGTCTTTTATCATTCTTAGCTCTTACCCCTTTCATTAATTTCTTGTATAAAGGAATCGGTCTATTCGCAATATTAATCGGTATCTTCAATCTATACAATGGCATAACACCCCACTCAAAAAGCATCTTAAAAATACCTTCAAAATGGTTTGAAAAAACAAAAGCTGTTTTAGAAAAAGCAACTTCTCCTTTAGGGACTTTTTGCATTGGTTTTTTAGTAAGCCTTATCGAACTTCCATGCACTGGAGGCCCATACATTGTCATCTTAGGTCTTTTAGCAAAAAATGGTTTAACTTCTTCTACTATCTTTGCCTTGATGCTTTATAATTTCATCTTCATTTTACCTCTCATTATAATTTCATTCATAATTTACCTTGGGAAGGCAACTATTGAAAAAACTAATGATTGGAAAGTAAAATATGCAAAAACAATGAGACTGTTTGGAGGTCTTGTTATGTTGATAATCGGACTTATGATTCTAAGCAATCTATTTTAAGATTGCTCATAATCTTGCAAGATATACTCTAAGACTTGATTCTTAGGATATTTTCCCATATCAAGCCAGCGAAAACCTTTTTCCTTGCGATACCACGTAATTTGCCTTTTAGAATATTTCTTCGTCGCTTTAATAAAATCCCTTAAAAAGATTTCATAATCTTGTTTTGTCTGATTACTTCGCAAATATTCTAAAGTTTGACGATAACCAATAGCATTCATAGCAGATTCATTTAAAAGCAACCCCTGATCTACCAAACTTTTCACTTCTTCAATAAGACCGAGATCTATAATTTCATAACATCTTTTTTCAATTTTCTCATACAAAACTTCACGAGGTGCATGTAAAAACCAAAGGCGATAATTCCAATTGGGAAGCAAATATTTTTGCAAAGGAAAATCACTAACCTTCTTATGACTGATAGCAATGATCTCCAGACCACGAATAATTTTTTTTCGATCATGATGGGTGATGGTTTTAGCATACTCAGGATCAATCATCTGAAGTCTTTCATACATCACATCAACGCCCATAGCATCCAGTTGTTTTTCCAACTGACTTCTAATCTCTGGGACAGAATGAGGCCCAGGTGGCATTCCAAACAGAAGAGCATGTATATAAAACCCCGTTCCACCTACAACAATTGGAACCTTACCTCTTCTAATAATATCCTTGCAAGCGACTGTAGCAAGTTCATAAAATTTTGCAACATTGAAAGCCTCATCTAAATCACAAATATCAATTAAATGATGAGGTATTTCTTTTCGAATTTCTTTGGAAACCTTAGCTGTTCCAATATCCATATTTCGATATACCTGCATGGAATCTGCCGAAATAATTTCCCCATTTAATATTTTTGCAAGCTCTATCCCAAGTTCTGTTTTACCAACTGCCGTAACTCCAGCTATGACGATAATCTTTGGCTTCTCTTGTTTTTCTTCCAATTTTTTTCTTAAAGGCAAATACATCTCTGAAAAAAGATCTGTATCATATTGTTGGGGGGCAAATGTAGTCAAAAAAGCTTCCTTTTATATTAATTTTTTCAGCGCCTGGCTCTCTTCTTTACAAATATTTAATACTTTATCAAATCCTGTAATTTTAATATCTTCAAAAAGTTCAGAATTTAAGGAAAAAAGCACCAATTTTCCTTCTTGTGAATGTAATTTCTTTGTTAAAGAGATTAAAAGACGAATACCTGCACTGCTTAAATAGTCAACAAGGGCAAAATCCATTCCGATCCATTTCTTCCCCTCATCCATGAGGTTTTTTATTTTTTTCTCAAGAATTGGCGTTGTCACACCATCTAACTTTCCCTCTAACTTAACAATACATGCCCGATCTTTCTCTTCTGCTAAAATTTCTAGAGCCATTTTTTATACCTCACATAATTTAATAACT
>DAOTHK010000070.1:0-5982 GCA_035447625.1 Chlamydiales bacterium | reverse complement strand
TTGAAGCGGGTATTGCTCTGCAAGGTACTGAAATAAAATCCTTAAAAGAACATCATGCATCACTTGATCAAGCATACGTTCGTATCAAAAGAAAAGAATTATGGTTGATGGGATCTTCCATTCAACCATATAAATTTGGGAATGTTCATAATCATGAAGAAAAAAGAGAAAGAAAACTTTTAATGCATCATTATGAAATTGTAAAACTTGAAAAATCCATTCAAGAAAAAGGCCTTTCCCTAATCCCCCTTTCTATGTATCTCAAAAAAGGAAAAGTCAAAGTCAAAATTGGTCTAGCCAAAGGAAAAAAACTCTACGATAAACGCGAAGCAATCAAAGAAAAAGAACAGAAAAAAGCAATCGCGAGAATCGCAAAACAATATTGATTTTCCAAATCAATTTTTATTTTTCAATTTTTCATATAAGTCTTGACAGACATGTAAATAATCACTTATTTTTTTTAATTATTCCTAAGATGATAGTGAGGTTACGATTCCATGAAAGCAGTTATTTCTAAAGTTGAACTAGTTTCATTAATTGGCAAAATTCAAAGCATTGTTTCAGCAAAACCAGCAATACCGATTCTAGCCAACGTATTAATTGAAGCAAAAAATGATCAAATTATTCTGAGCGCCACCGATTTAACCACCAGCATGCGTTGCCATGCAGAAGCGAAGGTGATTGAAGAAGGAGCCATCGCTTTACCAGCTAAAAGATTTTTCCAATTAACAAGAGAATTAACCTCTCCCCAAATCAAGATTTCCACCGATGAAAATGATGTGGCTGAAATCGTTGCAGGATCCTCTGTTTTTAAAATCAACGGCATGCAAAAAGATGAATTTCCAACACTTCCAGAAACCACCAATGCTTTTCAAATCTCTTTGCTTTCTCAAGATCTTAAAGAAATGTTTTCAAAAACCTCTTTTTCAGCAGCACGCGATGACTCACGTCATATTTTGAACGGTATTTTAATTCAAATTGCAGATCAAACAGCTACTTTCATCGGAACAGATGGAAAAAGACTTTCAAAAGTTTCAAAACAAATCGAAGTGAACCCTTCTTTCAAAGGCTCTTATGTCGTTCCTTTAAAAGCTGTTGAAGAAATGACAAAAATCATCGATGAACAATCCAAATGGATTACTTTAAGTCTTATGAACGACAAAATCTTCTTAGAACATGGAAATGCTACTTTAACGACAAAACTCCTTTCAGGACAATATCCAGATGTTGAAAGAGTCATACCACAAGAAACAGAAAAAGAAGTCAAACTGCATCGTGAAGAATTAATTGCCCTGCTTCGTCAGGTCTCTTTATTTACCTCAGAATCTGCCGGCTCTGTTCGTTTTATCTTCGAAGAAGGCCTTTTAAAAATCAACGGAACCAGCAGTGAAATCGGAGAAGGAACCGTTTCAATGCCTGTTGACTATAAAGGATCTATTTTTGAAATTGCATTCAATCCTTTCTTTTTCATCGATATTTTAAAACATTCAAAAGATGAAACCGTAAAGTTCGCATTCAATGATTCCTTCAACCCAGGAAAAATTTCCGATGAGTCTTCAGCTATCTATGTTCTAATGCCTATGCGCATCAATAAACCCGCTTTTTCTTCCGAATCCAATGAAACTGAAAACGCTGCGGTTAATTAATTTTAGAAATTATTCCGATGAGACAATTTCGTTTTCTCCCCATATCAATTGCTTATATGGGGAGAATGCACAAGGTAAGACCAATATCCTAGAAGCTATCCATCTACTATGCAATGGCAGGTCTTTTAGGACAAATCAACTAAAAGATTTGATTCAAAACGAAAAAGACTTTTTTCGCCTCGAAGCTAAAATAGAAAAAAATGGTATTACCCATACCCTGACCCAAACATACGATTTAAAGCAAAGAACCTATAAGTTGAATGAAGCATCCATTCAATCGTTTTCCAAACTTCTCAATCATTTCCCAGCTATTATCCATACCCCCAAAGATACCGATCTTATAACCGGAGCTCCTACGCTTAGAAGAAAGCTCATCGACTTCCAAATCTCCCAGTCAGACATCCACTATTTATTTCATTTAACACGCTACTACCGCGCCCTTAAACAACGCAACGCACTTCTTAAAAAGAAAACCCCCTCAGCCATAGCTTTATTCGAAAATGAAATGGCTAAAGCCTCCAGCTACATTATCGAAAAAAGAAATGAATATCTGAAAACATTAATTCCTGTTTTGGAAAACATTCAAAAAAGACTTTCCCTTCCTTTTGAAAATTATCAGATTCAATACGATACATTTTCCAAAAATTTTCAAAATATCCAATCCGAATATCTCGCTCTTTTAGAAAAAATGCGTCCTCAAGATGAAAAATATCAAGCAACACAAATAGGAATTCATAAAGATGACTATGAATTTTTCATCAACAAACAACTAGCAAAAAACTTTGCCAGTGAAGGACAAAAAAAATCCTTCATAGCTTCTTTAAAACTAGGTCTTTGGGAAGCGCTATCATCACAGATCGACACCCCGATCATCATGATGATCGATGATTTCAATGCTCACCTGGACTCAAAAAGACTTTCTTCCTATTTTAACAGTTTAAATGATCTAGGCCAGGTTTTTATCACCCAGCCATTGCCACTAAAAAGCTCTTTGGATAAGATCCAACTATTTCATGTTCAAAAAGGTTCAATCAAATCTTTTTAATGAATCGGTAAAAAACTCCCCGAGTGGATCATTTACTTTTTTACCTGCAAAAATATCCAGAATCTGTCCTGCCAGTTTCTTACCTAACTGAACCCCTTCCTGATCGAAAGAGTTAATCCCCCAAATAAAGCCTTGGAAGGCTACTTTATGCTCATAATAAGCAAGCAACGCCCCCAAGGTATAGGGAGTTAATTTTTTAGCCATTAAAATGCTAGAGGGTCTGTTTCCAGAAAAATATTGATTCGGGTTATCAGATCTTTTACCGGAGGCAAATGCAATCGATTGAGCAAAAAGATTTGCTAAAAGTTTTTCTTGCGATGTGGTGTTGCAAACTTTGGAATCTATCTCATATTCGGAATCTTTGAACCCAATAAATTCAATTGGTATGATTTCTTTACTTTGATGCAATAGCTGATAAAAAGAGTGCTGGCTATTGGTACCAATTTCACCAAAGATAATGGGTCCTGTTGGATAATCTATGAACTGCCCTTTTCGATTGATGGATTTACCATTGGATTCCATATCCAGCTGTTGTAAATGAGCAGGAAACCGTATCAAACCTTGGCTATATGGAATAATCGCAAGAGTTGGAAGATTCAGAAAATTTCGATTCCAAATACCGATTAAAGCAGATAGAAGAGGAAGGTTTTTCGAAACATCTGTTTCAAGCGCCATCTTATCCATCATAGAAGCTCCTCGAAGAAGTTCTTTAAAATAATAAGAGCCTATCCCAAAACTTAAAGTAACAGCTCCCACCATCGATGTGGAAGAATATCTCCCCCCCACATAATCCCAGATATAAAAAGAGCGATAATATTTTGATGGATCATCCATAGGCGATCCTTGACCTGTGATCGCAATCATTTGATCCTTGGGATCAAGACCCGCTTTTTCAAGAGCCTCTCTGGCCAATTTTTCATTTGCCAAAGTCTCCAAAGTCGTACCGGATTTCGAAACTATAACGAAAAGCGTTTTGGCTAAAGTAACTTCTTTAAGCGTTGCTGCCATATCATCTGGATCCACATTGGATACAAAATATACTTTTCTATCCGATTCAGCATAAGGCTTAAGGGCATGATAAAGTGCGCGAGGCCCCAGATCAGAGCCTCCTATTCCAATATGTACCAAAGTATCGAATCGTCTATTTCTATGGAGTTCTTCAATCAATTCATCCAATTTCTGAATTTCCAAATACGCCAACTAACTTGCTTTTTCAGCCTCTTCACCTTGCATAGGATCTTCAAAAAAATCACGCATCGCCGTATGCAATGCGGGTCTATTTTCAGAGGCTACCCCTTCGATAGAATTGACAATTTTGCCTTCTTGCATACTTTTCATTTTGCCTATTGCCTTTGTCTCTTTTGCTAAAAGCATCAAATTTTCAATTACTTGCTCATCCAATCTTTCAGTGCCATAAAAAAGAGTAAACGGTCCTGATGTTGTTTGAAATTTTTCCAATCTTTGCTTCGTTAAATTATTTGCATCGGATAAATCAAAAGGTTTTTCAGCAAGCTTTTGCAAGACTTTGTATGATGGGCATAAATCAAATTCCATTTTATAGATCTCCTCATATTGAAAAAATAACGATCGCATATTTAAAAAATCCCCTGCAAGATTTTTTTTCAATGATTTCCATTTACTCAAATTCTGAAAATAGCGTATGATGTAGCTATCTTTATCGGGGTATAGCGCAGCTTGGCTAGCGCGACTGGTTTGGGACCAGTAGGCCGGGGGTTCGAATCCCTCTACCCCGATAATTTTTTTTGTCTAAAATTTTTCAAATATTTTTTTTTCAAAAGCTTAAAAAAAGAATCAACTATTTTTGATTTAGAAATTTCATGTAATGAATAGATTTTCCCTTTTCCCGCCAAAGAGCATCAAAATAAGATCCTCCATAACCTTCTAAAGAATGAATATAATATGGCGCAGGATATGCCGGGGTAAACTTTTGTGATGCCAAAGCCTCTTCAATCATCCTATCCTTGGTATCAAAATCATCTGTAACCATTAAAAGAGGAGCTCTCATCTTCAATTTTTTAGATAAACCTTTCAAAAAACTCTCTTCTATCAAACGATTTTTTGCATGTTTTTCTTTTGGCCAAGGATCCGGAAAATTAACATAGGAATGATCAATGGAATTATCATCCAGATAATGCTCTACATAAGACTTTGCATCCCCGAAAATGATAAAAAGATTTTTAATTCCCAAATTCTTCATCTTCACCCAAATCTTACGCACCCGATCAAAACGAATCTCAACTGCCACCCAATTGATCTGAGGGTTCGTTAAAGCCTTTTCAATAATCCATTGGCCATTGCCGGAACAAAATTCCACGTGAATGGGATTTTCATTTTGAAACATATCTTCAAAAGAAGGCAAAACCGAAGCATCATGATTCAAATAATTTTTTGGAATCAGAAAACATTGATCCAAAACAGCAGGTCTACGCTCTTCGTAAGAAAAGGGAATAATAAAATCTTTTGCTTTTTTCATGATAAAGAGAATACCCTTTTTTGATTTTTTCCCATAGGAAAAACAGTATAATTCTTGCGTAATGAAATTAAAATTGATACTCTACAAAATAACAGTCTTATCTGGAGTATATTAATAGGAGCATCCATATGAAACGTTTATTATTATCTCTTCTACTTGCATGCAGTTTTACTTTTTGTTTTGCAGAGCAACCTTTTGCCGACGACCCTTTTGCAGATCCTCAAGAAATGATTGCAAAAACACCCCCTCATAAACAAATAGAACAAAGCATCGCTGATGCTGAAGCTGTAATGGATGCAGAAATTGCCTCCGGCAGTAGTATCAATTTAAAAGAAATTTTTTACACATCACCTATTATCTATACTCTATTAGGCATCATGTCCACTTTAGCAGTCATCATCTGGCTTTATACATTTTTTACCGTAACAAAAAGAGATTTCCTTCCAAAAGAAATCATCGAAGATCTTAGAGCTCACCTATCACTCAAAAACTATGAAAAAGCCCAGCATTTCTGCCAAAATAAAAAAAGACTCATCACCAACATGGTTTCCAAAGGTCTTATCAACCGCAAGCATGGTCCAAGCTTTATGATCGATACCATGAAATCCGAAGGAATGCGCTCTACAGCACATTTATGGCAAAGAATCAACCTCTTAAACGACATCGTTGTCATAGCTCCGATGCTCGGCCTTTTAGGAACTGTAATCGGTATGTTTTATGCCTTCTACGATATTAATCGCTCCTCAGACAGCATCTCCACACTATTCGATGGTCTTGGAATCGCAGTTGGAACTACT
>DAOTHK010000069.1:0-6066 GCA_035447625.1 Chlamydiales bacterium | reverse complement strand
CTTGAAACTTTTCTAAATTCTCTGCAACCTCCAAGCTATAGCCTTTCTCCATCAATTGATTTGCTATCGCTTTATGAAATTCTATTGGAATCTGATCTAAGTAATCTATAAAACCGATATCTCTTCGATTAATCCAAAAATCGATAACTTCATAAGTATCAGAATCTGTTTTAAAAAGATTTTCAATATCTATTGGATTAAAATTTTGTAATACTATCCTTTGAATAGAAGGAATTTTCAACATTTCAATTCTTTGCTCAGAAGATGCTTCCTTTAATTCATAGGTAATTTTTGATTTTAAATCCTTTCTTATACTTGGAATTTTCAACCCAATGAAAATCAACGAACTTCTAACACATTCTTTAGCAAGACTTGAAATTTTTGATTCATCAGGAGACCCTAAAAAACATTTATCGCATAATGGATCAAATGAATTAAGCAAATAAAATGATAATTTAGACATAGAAACAACACAACGTTTAATTATTAAGTAATTTAATTATAACATTATTATTTTTTAAATTATATATATATATTTCTAAACATCCTAAACAAAAAAACGCATCTCATTAAGAACTAACAAAAAAAATTATTAAAAAATCAAATTAATAATTATTTACTATCTAAATATAATTGACCTTTTTAGCAGATGGCCTTATCATCGCCACTCCCAATGGCTCCACCGCCTATTCTTTGGCTGCCGGAGGACCGATTCTATCCCCTCAGTTAGACTGTTTTGTGATTACCCCTATTTGCGCTCATACGATTTCAAACAGACCCTTTGTTCTTCCAGCCGATTCCAAAATCACCATCAAATATCTCAGCAATTACGATAAACCATCAGAGCTTCGCTCCGATGGTCGTGAAGCTATCGATCTTATTAGTGAATCCAGCATCGATATTTGCAATATCTTCCAAGACCTTTAAAATCGTTAAACTCAAAAGACATGATTATTATAGTACTTTGCGTACAAAACTCAATCTATCTAGAAAATTCCAACTAGATAAACCTAAGCATAACTAGTATATTTAGTATATTCAGAAAAAATCTTATCATCATCAAAATTCATTGAAATATAAAGTAATTTTTCTAAGATAAAGTCAGAAATATCTTCTAGATTTAATATGAAATTCATCGAAGTAATTGAATATAAATTCAATATATCCAAAATGAATTAAAATTTTTAATAATTTTTCACTACCTCGATAGTCTTCTAAATAATGATCAATTTCCTTTGTCCTAGCGTAGCTTTACTTCTAAATTTTCATTTTCTTAAAAAAACTCTTGAAGCCCATAAAGATGACTTCCTGTAATACCTAAACCATATTATTCAGTAGCTGTCGAAATCTCTTCAAATGTAGCTCTCTGAGTAATCTGACGGTGCAGCTTATCTGCAAACAATGCCTGCAAACGTGCGGTGATTGCTACATTTTCTTCAGGACATTCCAATAAATCCTCTTTTTCCAATCGCTCTCGTGTCAAAGGATCATTATGATTAAAATCTATCCATTGATATATGAATTCTCTATTATCTCATTATAGAAGAGGAAGGAGGAGCAAAATCCTTCATGCTTCTCTTCCGGAATCCTAAACTTCTCAACATCAATATGACGAGCATAACTATCATCTATCAAATGGACAATTTCTTCATACTGATTGTAATGTAAGTTATAGGAACAGAAAGAGTGTTTAAAACTCCATGGCCTTCGTGACGCCCTTTTTGAAAAGATCTACTTGTTTCATATATTACTCTATACACTTGTAAATCAAAAGGTTACGTATGGTAGCGGCACTCGGATTCGAACCAAGGACACGCGGATTATGATTCCGCTGCTCTAACCAGCTGAGCTATGCCGCCATAAATAAAAAATGGCGGGGACAGGATTCGAACCTGCGACCTTTGGGTTATGAGCCCAACGAGCTAACCACTGCTCCACCCCGCGGTAAATTAAGTCATAATAATAGCTAAGAAGCCTCATTTAGAACAAGGTTTTTTCTAAAAAAATTCTTCAGGAAAGGAAAAAGAGTTCAATCCCCTAACAAATCTTTCGCAATTTTCCTTAAATTCATCTAAATCATGCTTAGAAAGAAGATACTTCTGTATAGAGGTTGAAAGAGCCTCAACAGAAAGTTTCAATCCTACATGATTTTCTAAAGCAATTTTTTCAAATTCTCTTTGCCCAGACATATAAGGACCAAAGATTACCGGAACCTTTTCAAAAACCGGCTCTAAAATATGATGCCCTCCAATTGGGACGAAACTTCCTCCAACAATTGCAAGATTTGAAATCGCATATAATTGATTCAAGATTCCGATAACATCTATAAGAATCAATTGTTTCCCATGATAGTTTTTATTCAAATAAGTCCCAAAAGAGATGCTCATATCATTTAATAGCGAAATAACTTCTGAAGTTCTTTCAGGATGCCTTGGAGCTAAAATAATTTTTAAATGGTCATATTGCTTCATCAAAGATAAAAGCTGCTGTAATATAAGTTTCTCTTCATTAGGATGCGTAGAACCAATAGTGATCACCCAGTCAGTTGACTGAATAGATAACTCTTCTTTTAGCTTTTCTTTTTCTTCTATTGATAAAGGAATGGGCACTTCTGCTAATTTTAAATTTCCTAAAATCTTCAAATGATTTGAAAAGCCAAGCTTTTGATAACGAATAAAATACTCTTCATTTTGAGTATAAATCCCATCGAATAAATCATAAAGTTTATGAAAAACGCACTGAAATTTTTGAAATCTTTTAAAACTTCTATCAGACATTTTCGCACTGATCAAGAAGCATTTTGCTCCTTGGTTTTTAGCTACCCTTATAAAGTTATACCAGACATCGGTTTCTATAAAAAAAACCTTTTGAATCTTTATCTGTTTCAAAATTTTTGAAACAATCCAGGATAGATCAATCGGCATATATATACATAAAGCATAAGGAAAAAGCTTTTCCGCTTCTTTATGTCCTGTTTCAGTAATATTAGAGACAATGATTTGAACATCTGGTCTTTTTTTTCGAATTTCTTCAATCAGAGGTTTTGCTGCATGAGTTTCTCCAACGGATACAGCATGAATCCAAACAACTTCTTTTTTAATACCTTTTAAACAAAAAATTCCAAGCCTTTGCTTAATTCCTTTTCGATACTTTTTAAAGCGAATCATCTGATATAAAAAGTAAGGCAATCCTAAAGTAAAATACCCTAGGATTGCAAGATTGTAAAAAAAGTCGAACATCATTTTTTTACGACGAAATTTAAAAGTTTGTCGGGAACAAAAATTGTTTTGATCAAATCCCCTTCCAAATACTTTTTTACTCTCGGATTACGAAGAGCTATTTCAATAATCTCATCTTTTTGTTTGCCTTTGGGAAGCTCATGTCTTCCACGAAGTCTTCCATTCACTTGAATAATATAAACAACTTCATCATCAACTAAATATTTAGGATCGGCTTTTGGATAAGATTCAAAAGTCATGCTAGAAGTATTTCCAAGCATCGCCCAAAGCTCTTCAGAGATATGAGGAGCAAAAGGATATAAAGCATGCAATGCAAGTTTTAAAACCCCTCTTGGATAAAAAGGTAGCTTTGTAAAAGCATTGATGAATTCCATCATTTTAGCAATAGCGGTATTAAACTGAAGAAGTTCAATATCTTTTGCAACCCCATCAATCAAGCGATGTGCTAGTTTATAAGCTTCTTCAGAAGTCCCATCGGTGATTTTTTCTGAAACAAACAATTCATAAAAACGATTCAAAAAGCGCTTACAACCGCTAACGGCATCCTGATTCCAAATTTTCTCTTTGTCAAACGGTCCCATAAACATTTCATAAAGCCTTAGAGCATCGGCTCCATATTCTTCGATAATATCATTCGGAGTAATACCATTGAGTTTTGATTTAGACATCTTCTCTACTTGATAAATAAGCTTTTCATCAGATCCTTTCTCAAAAAACTCTCCCTCTTTTTCATAAATATCTTCAAAAGCAACATATCCACCACCTTCTTTCTTATAAGAAGGAGCTGTAACAAGCCCTTGATATTGATATTTTTTGAAAGGTTCCTTTGTTGAGACCATTTTACAATCATAGAATACCTTATGCCAGAATCTTGCATATAATAAGTGTAATACGGCATGTTCCGCTCCACCTACATAAAGATCTACATTCATCCAATATTTCTCAGCTCTATCGCTCCAAGGCGCTGTATCATTTGTAGGATCGATAAAACGCAAGTAATACCAACATGAACCTGCCCATTGTGGCATGGTATTGGTTTCTCTAAGAGCTTTACGACCTGTCTTAGGATCTGTAATCTCCACCCAATTTTTAACTTTTGCAATAGGACTTTCACCAGTACCAGCAGGCTTATAATCAGTCAGTTCAGGAGGCATTAAGGGAAGTTCATCCAAGTCAAGAGGTCTTCTTGTACCATCCTCAAAATGCAATATAGGGATAGGCTCTCCCCAATATCTTTGACGAGAAAAAAGCCAATCACGCAATTTATAATTGATACTTCTCTCCCCCCTTTTACTTTGCTCCAGGTAAACAGTCATTTTTTCCTTAGCAGTGGAAACATCCAAATCATTTAGGGAAAGTTCCTCATTTTCAGAATTGATACATTTTCCATTTCCAATCCAACAACGTTTGCCTTCTAAAACATCTTCTATCACTTGTTTTGGATCTTCCTCTTCGATTTCCTTTTCATCAGGAATATAGACTGCTTTGATCGGTAATTTAAATTTTGTAGCAAATTCAAAATCTCTTTCATCATGAGCTGGAACCGACATAATCGCTCCTGTTCCATATCCCATTAGGACATAATCCGAAATCCAGATAGGGATCTCTTCTCCAGTAATTGGATGATGAGCATAGGTACCCGTCCAAACACCTGTTTTCTCTTTTGAAAGCTCTGTTCTTTCCAAATCACTTTTACTAGCAGTAATTTGTTTATATTCCTCAACACGTTCTTTTTGATCATCTGTTACAATCTTATCCACAAGAGGATGTTCTGGAGAAAGAACAAGATAAGTAGCTCCAAAAAGCGTGTCCGGGCGAGTTGTAAAAACAGTAATCGGTTCATGTGTCACTTGTTCAATAAAAACTAATTTTGCCCCTTCACTTTTACCTATCCAATTACGTTGCAATTTTTTCAAACTCTCCGGCCAATCCAATTCATCCAAATCATTTAAAAGACGTTCCGCATAGGCAGTAATTTTCAAAATCCATTGCCTTAAAGGTCTTCTTTCTACCGGATACCCTCCTTCCTTAGATTTTCCATTTTCTACTTCTTCGTTTGCTAAGACAGTACCAAGAGATGGGCAATAATTCACATTCATCTCAGCTTCATAAGCAAGCCCTTTCTCATATAATTTCGTAAATAAGTATTGAGTCCATTTATAATAGTCAGGAGAACTTGTAGCAATTTCTCGATCCCAATCATAGCTAAAACCAAGAGATTGAAGCTGATTTCTATATGTATCTATATTTTGTTTTGTAGTGATTGCTGGATGAGTGCCGGTACGTATAGCATATTGCTCTGCTGGAAGACCAAAACTGTCCCATCCCATTGGATGCAATACATTAAACCCCTGCTGTCTTTTAAAGCGTGCTATAATATCTGTTCCAGTATAGCCCGTCACATGCCCTACATGAAGTCCTGAACCAGAAGGATAAGGAAACATATCCAAAACATAATACTTGGGTTTATCCTCTTCAATTTCAGCTTTGAAAGTTTTATTCTCTTTCCAATATTTCTGCCATTTTTTCTCTATTTGAACATGATCATATTTTTTTCGACTCATACCATCCTTCCAATCTTTAAATAGGATTCAGTATACCAGTAAAAGAATAATCCAATCAACATTAACTCGATATTTCCTACAACCTTTCTCTAGCAAAGAATAAAAGAAATTTGCTAAAGTGAAAATCAACTTATGATTTCCAATGGAGGAAGTAATGAATAAAAAATTATCTTTGCTCGCAATCTTGTCTCTTGTCTTTACAATGTTTAGTTGTCAGGACGATCATTCAAATGTCGCGATCAAATATCACGAAGATGGAAGAG
>DAOTHK010000068.1:0-6373 GCA_035447625.1 Chlamydiales bacterium | reverse complement strand
CTTTCAACAACTGAATCATAATCTTCTTTCAACATATTGATTAAGGTTGTTTTACCTGTGCCTGCAGGAGCACTTACGATAAAAATTTTCCCTTTAGAAGATTGCCCTAAAACTTTTTGCATAAATTACTCAATATTTTGAATTTGTTCCCGAACTTTTTCAAGTTCAGCTTTAATTAATACGACTTTTTGAGAAATTTGATCGCATTGTGATTTGGATGCTATCGTATTCACCTCACGATTCATTTCCTGCATTAAAAAATCTAATTTTCTTCCTACAGATTCTTCTTTTGAAGATAAAATCAAATACATTTGCTGCAAATGAGAATCAAAACGAACAATCTCTTCGGTAATATCTATCTTTTCAGTTAATAAGACAATTTCTTTATTAATTTTCTCTTTTTCATCATCAGAAACTTCAAACCTTTCTAAAAAACGTTTTTCAAGTCTTTCGGCATATTTATTCGGATAATCTGATGAATTTTTTTGTATCCACTGAATATTTTCAGCAACCATTGAAAGACGTTTCTCTATATCTTTCACCAGCACATCCCCTTCTTTCAACTTCATGACATTCATGTCATCCAAAGCCCTATTTAAAGCTTTTTCAACGAAGGGTTTCAACTGATTCAATTCTTCTGTAGAAGTAGCACATGCTAGCATTTTGGATTGTTGAAATAAGAAGGGAATATCTATCGATTCTTTTGAAAGATTCAATTCATCTGCGTAGGAAAACCATTTTTCTTTTAAAGATTTTAAAAGTTGCAAATTAGGTAATGCATCTGTCATATCCTGATTTTGAACAACAAACATACGAATCGTAACAAAACCTCTGAAAACCCTTGTTTCAACCGCTTTTTTCAAAAACAATTCCAAAGAAGCAAATTCTCTTGGCAAGTAAATATTTGTTTCCAAATAACGTTTGTTAACGGATTGAGCCTCTATAATAATTTGTCCAAAAGAAGAGCTTGTATCCCCTTTTCCAAAGCCTGTCATACTTTTCGGCATATTGATCCTTAAACATATAAAATTGAAGGCTCTATTGTAACAGATTGTGTGATGTTTTCAAGAGGTTTCTAAAGGCAAGCTTTATAGAAAAATCTTTAAGATTCAAAAAAATTAAAATATTAATTATACAGAAAAATAAAAAGGCCTTAAATGAAACACTTATTTTTTATTTTATTATTTCCCTTATCTATTTTTGCCTGCACTTCTATCTTAGTCACCAAAGAAGCTTCTTCCGATGGCTCTATTTTAGTCTCGCATGCCGATGACGATGAAATCGGCGACCAAAGAATTATCTACGTACCTGCAAAAGATTATCCAGCAGGAGAAAAAAGACCTGTCTATCTAGATAGTCAATCTTATCCAAGAATTGTCTCTAAATCACGAGCCTCTGCCTATAATCTACCGAACACCCCTGAATCAAAAATTCTAGGATATATCGATCAAGTGGAACACACTTACTCCTACTACGATGGCAACTATGGAATCATCAACGAACATCAACTCTCCATCGGAGAAACAACCTGTGGTTCCAAATATTTTTGGCCTGCTAAAGAAAAAAGAAGAATCTTTAACACAGGCGAATTATCTCGCATCGCTTTAGAACGATGCAAAAAAGCTAAAGAAGCAGTCCTCCTAATGGGAACTCTTATCGAAGAATATGGATTCTACGATATTGGAGAAACACTATTAGTTGCCGATACCGAAGAAGGATGGGTGATGGAAATGTGCGGAACCCCTTCCGGGATCGGCGCTATGTGGGTTGCCAAAAAAGTTCCAGAAGGAGAAGTTTTTGTTTCTGCTAACCAATTCCGTATACGAGAAATTACTCCAGATGCTCCCGACATTCTTTTTTCAAAAAATCTTTTTGCAATAGCTCAAAAAGAAAAGGTTTGGAATGAAACAGATAAAAAACCTCTCGACTGGTTAAGACTTGCCTCATTTGGAGAATATAATCACCCTTATTATAGTCTTAGAAGAGTTTGGAGAGTACAATCTCTAATCAACCCAACTTTGGAAAAATCCCCTTGGGTAAAAAATGCTTTTACAAAAGAATACCCCTTTTCCATCCCCCCTGCTAAAAAAATCTCCGTCCAAGATCTTATCGCGATCCATAGGGATCATTATGAAGGAACCGAGTTCGATATGACTAAAGGGCTGGCAGCTGGCCCCTTTAACTCTCCGACAAGATATTTCGGGCCTTATGACTCACATGACTATCCTCCAGTACCTATTGGAAAAGTTTTGGAAGGGGCTTGGGAAAGACCCATTTCCTCATATTACTGTGGCTATTGCTATATCAACCAATCACGCAAAAAGATGCCAAATGTTGTAGGAGGCGTTACTTGGATTGCTATGGATGAACCTGCTAATAGCGTTTTCATTCCTTTTTATATTGGTTCAAGATCCATTCCTACATCCTATTCCATCACAAATAGCCAAAACCTCAGCTTTAAAAGTGCATGGTGGGTCTTTAATTTTGTATCCAATTGGATGCAGCTAGGATATGAAAAAATGCTACCGGACATGCGAAAAAGGCAAAAAGCAATCGAATCATTTTTATTTAAAAACCAATCATCAATCGAAGAAAAAGCTTTGGAATATGCCAATTCGAACAGATATCCGCAAGCGAAAGAACTGCTTGCAAATTACTCAGAAAAACAAGCCAAGCAAATACATCACATTTGGTGGAGTCTTGCAAAAGATCTTATCGAAAAACATGCCGATGGATTTATCAATAAGCCCACTTGTGGCTCTTTCGTAGGTTATCCAAAAAAATGGCGTGATGAAGTGGGATATAAAAAAGGTCCTACAAAATATAAAAAATCCTTTTTCCATTTTTGGTAAGAAATGCCAAGTTATCGAAAACATAAGCAAATCAATTTATTTTTGCTTCCGCTTTTTTTAAGTTTAGCTGGAGGGATGAAAATCCCTCTTTCCTTTTTGGGGCTATTTTCCCTTGCATACCTCTATAGCACATTTTATATGAATCCCGACATGGATGTTTGCAATCAAATCAAACTTTTTTCATTTCGCGGTCTTATGACGTTTCCTTTTCGTTTTTATGCTCTTTTCACAAAACATAGAGGCCTCTCCCACAGCTTTTTTCTAGGAACTATCCTAAGATGTCTTTATTTAATCGGTTTCATTATTCTCATACTTTCTTTATCACAATATATTCAAATTCACAGTTGGAATTTTTCTTTTTTAATCAAATACAGACCGGAACTGGTTACAATATTTATAGGCTTTTTAATAGCAGATCTTGTTCACATATTATCCGACAAAACAAAAAAAGCTATTCGCTAAGTGTTTCAATGATATTAAAATTTTCATGATAATCGATTGGAATGGAAATAACGCAAGGACCTTCCTGATCAAAAGCCTTCCTTAAGACATCCTCAAACGCTTCGAATGAATGAACTTTATAAGCAGCGATGCCAATACTTTTTGCATAAGATACCGTATCTATCGGCCCAAAATCTACCGCAAAGCTTCTTAAATATTTCTTCTCTTGTTGAATTTTCACAAGATTATAAGAATTATCCTCCCAGACCATATGAATGATCGGCAAGTTATATCTTTTAATAGTTTCAAGCGCCATAGAACACATTAAAAAACTTCCATCGCCGGATATGGAAAAGACTTTTTCATCAGGACGTACCAAAGCTGCTGCTATTGCAAAAGGAAGAGAAACCCCCATCGTTTGAAAGCCCATAGAAGTAATAAAATATTTCGGCTTAAAGCAAAAAAAGTATCTCGCCCAAAAATATTGATGACTTCCCACATCGGAAATCACTGTAGTTTTTTCCGAAAGATATTTTTTTGTTTCATAAATCACTTTCAAAGGATGCAGAGGAAATGATTCTATCATTTTTCCAGATTGCATTCTTTCTTCCAAAATTTCATGAGCTAAAACCACTTCTTTGCGATAGGAGTAATAGTCTTTTTTCTTAAGCCTTTTTGCAAGCTCGAAAAGATTGGCTTCGATATCTCCTACCAATTGAAAAATCGGCTGATAGGCCGAATCCAAAATAGGAGGAGTCAGATCAATATGAATAATTTTAGTATTTCTCTTATTCCAAATCACAGGATCATATTCAACGGGATCAAAACCGATTGTAATAATCAGATCTGCTAGGTCCAAAACTCTATCGCCCGGCTGATTTTTAAAAACTCCCAGACGTCCCATAAAAAGATACACAAGTTCTTTGGCAATGGCACCTGCCGCTTCAAATGTTCCAGCAACCGGCATCTGACATTTTTTTAAAAAGTCGCATATCGCAAGGCTATATCTGGAAGAATTTGCTCCATTACCTAATAACACCAAAGGTTTTTCAGAAGATTCTATCTCTTTTGCCACAGCATCTATCTCTTCCGACAAGGATCTGAAATAACTAAATTCCTTATAAGGAATAGGCTTTTCCAAAGTTTTCTCATTCAAAAGATTATAAGGAATAGCAATATGCACAGGACCTGCTTTCGGCGTCATTGCAATCTGAAAAGCATTAGCAAGAACCTGTGGAATGATTTCAACAGAATCCAACTCCTCACTCCATTTTGTGATCGGCTTAAACAATGCCTTTGCATCAATATTTTGATGAGAATGCTTGAACTTGATACGTTGTACAACTTGTCCAGTAATGGCTATAACAGGATTTCTTTCAGAAAAAGCTGTCGCCATACCCGTCACAATATTTGTAGCTCCAGGACCTGCAGTCACCAAAACAATCCCTGGTTTCTGCGTAAGTTTTGCATATCCTAAAGCTGCGAAAACAGCATTTTGCTCATGCCGACATAAAATAACTTTCGGCCCTCTATCTTTTAAAACATTCAAGATAGGATCTATCGAAGCACCAGGAAGACAGAAAACATATTCGACTCCCAGTTCTTCCAAGCAATCTACAACCAGCTCAGCCCCTGTTTTATTCACTTGCAGACCCTGCTTCAAATTCATTTATTTGAGGAGATAGATTTTTTTTCATATCAAAATTCAAAAACATATCATTATTCAATGTTTCATAAAAAAATCTATCGATACGACAGATTTTTACTTGTCCTGTACAAGATTCAAAATCATAAATATGACCACCAACTTTCAGATCTTTTGAAATAAAATGCATATGAAAACCGGGCATATTAATTTTCTCCAGTTGTGCTGGCATATAAAAAGCTAAAATAGTTCCTTGCGCTTTGGCAACTTGAAATTGCGTTTGATTCTTTTCATTTTGTAAAATAGGTTTATACGGAGGCTCCTGTTTAGTGATACAGCGCATTTTCATATTCTTAAATTCACCATCGATACGAACCCCATAAAAAGTATTTGGACTTGCAAAATGATATTCAATTCTTTCCCTTAGATCCTTCATAGAAGAGATATCGTAGAGCTGATAAATTTTTTGAGAACGGAAGAAAGTAGCCATCACAAAAGGTGTTTGCATGCTCATGGAAGGAATCGAAACGACTCCCTCATCCCTTATTTGGTAAAACTTTCCATCGAGCAAAACTAATTCACCATCCATGCCGTTATATGTTCCGATGCCAAAATCCCCATGTTCTCTCACATGCAATAAATCCACATCTCCTTCAGCAACGCCTCCAAGAAGCGATGTAATCGTGCCAGCCTGATATAGTATTGCTGCCTTAGGCATAATTTTGCTCTCCTATTTTTTCTATATTAAAATGAAGAAATTCAGTGATGTCAATCTTTATTTTAATTTTGAAAAAATTCTGATACAGGAGAAAAACTTTTTCGATGAATCGGACAGGGTCCAAATTCCTGCAATGCCTCTTTATGCAATCGAGTTCCATAGCCCATATGTTTATTAAAACCATATTCTGGATACCTTTCATGATATTTAAGCATTAAAAGGTCTCTGGTTTCTTTAGCAATAATAGAAGCTGCTGCAATCGAAAGGCTTTTACTATCTCCTTTGACAATTGCTTGAGATAAAACTTTCAGCTTAGGAGTTCGATTGCCATCTACAAGTATCAAATCCAAGGAAAGAGGGAGATTTTCCACAGCATTTTTCATCGCAAGCATTGTCGCTTGCAAAATGTTGATTTCATCGATTATTACTGGTTCAACAATTCCGATACCATATCTCACTTTGGGAGAATGTATAAGAAAATCAAATAACTCTTTTCGTTTTTTTGAAGAAAGTTTTTTACTGTCATTAATTTCTAAAAAGGTTTCATCAGGTTCTAGAAAACAAGCAGCAGCTACAACAGGTCCAGCCAATGGCCCTCTTCCGGCTTCATCAACACCTGCTATAAATGAATAACCTTTTTCTTGATAATGTTTTTCAAACTGCCACATAAAATGATCGTAGCAGAAACTAGATGCTTTTTGCTCAGACAAAACAACC
>DAOTHK010000067.1:0-6432 GCA_035447625.1 Chlamydiales bacterium | reverse complement strand
GAGATTTTGTAGTTGTATGACATCATATATAATCGATATTTTGCTTTCATGAGATAAACGGAAGTATTTTTCATGATCATTTTCAAAATAGGTATCGATGATCCCTTCTATAGTTTCTGGAGAAAGATTATCAAATGAAATAATTTCTCCATCTTGATTCGTAATTATGCTTTTTCGTTTATTAAAAAATATTTTTTGACGAGATTCTGATGTGTAATCTACAAGTTCTTGAGAAGTCGATTGTCGATCAATAGAAACTGAAGGTAAAGGAAGTTCTTGGGAAGAGGCTTGCTTTCTTAAGAGAAGGGGAGAAATGGGAGTTATAGGGGCAGAAGATCTAGAAGAAGTAGTAAAAAAAGCTTCATGTTCTCCAGCACAGAAAAAAATGGGGGAAAATCTTCTTAATGAAACAGTCTGAGTTCTTTCATCAAGAGATGGTGTAGGATCTTGTATAGTACGGGGTATTTCGGGTAGATCTAGATAAGGTAAATAATCGGATGAAGCTGATGTGTGTATGCCGGACATATTATTTTCTCTCTGGTTGGGTGATTTCAAGGATGCCTTGCAGAGCCTCAATGATTTCAGGAAGTGAAGTTCTTTCTGAAGGATTTTTATGGAACATCCCTAGTAATGGCCCAAGGATCGGGTCGTTGGCTATTGCAGGGTCTTTTAAATGAAGTTCAACGAGTTCAGCCATCTCTTGTTTGACGCTGAAGAAGTTTTTTAAAGAAAAATGTTCTTCTTGTTCGCGAGGATCCTCTGTTTCTGGAAATAATAAATTGTTATGGGTGATGATTAATTGAAGAAAAGGATCGAATTTTTCATCTAGCATAAATAGTGTAGGTTCTAGATGAGGATATAATAATTCTAATATTAGTAAGTTAAGAGCATATTCATCTTGTTGTTTTAAAGCGTTTAGATAGAGTTCTTGATGCTCTTCCATTTCGAGATCCGTCCAGCTTTCCTGAATAGATTTCAGATTATACCTTTTTTGATACATCATCTTTTGTAAAATAGCTTCTGGAGAAAAATAAATATCTGTTCCTTGAGGTGTTATTTTGTCTAATCTTGCGGCTTTTGAAAGGTCTAAAGCATATCCAAAATCTGCAAAAACATACTCTTCTTCACGAGAAATCAGTATGTTTGGAGCTTTGATGTCTCTTAAAATAATGTCTTGTTCATGAATTTTTTCAAGTCCTTGAAGTAAAGAGGTAGCTGTTGCAATGGTAGTTTCAAGAGTGTTTTGTTCTGTAGCTTGTGGATCTAAAATTAAATTATCAAAAAAGCTTTCTAAAGATTTTTCAGGATAATGGGTGAAATATAATACCATTTTCATGTCGTTGGATTTCTCGCTTTGATAGATGCGAGGAGTGTTAAGTAGTTCGGAGATATAAGGACGGGTTGCAGGATTTTCTGAGAGTTTTTTTGTAATGGCGATTTCGTTTTCTATTAATTTGAAAAGTTGTTCGATACAGGTGGGAATATTGCCGTTTTTTAAAAGTTGTAAGTCTTGTAATAAATTTTGTTGAATTTCTGGAGGTAATTCTTCTAAATTTCCATATTTTATTTGATATTCCTTTCTAACTAATTTAGAAAGATTAATTGTTGATCGGCCAACGATTTTAAGGGCGGGTTCAGAATCATCTTGCTTGTCTTCGGGATTTTTGCGGATGTTGATTTCTATTGTCGTAGAATGATTTTTAAAGGTTCCTTTTGATATTGAGTCTCCTTTAAATTTCTGATCTAAACAGATAAATGCTTTGATTTCATCCTTATCCCAGTCGACAATTTCAAGCATTCTGCCTGTTTTCTCTAATCGAATTCGAATGATGTTTTTTTCATATAATTCTGCTTGAAGATGAGAAATGTCGTAATTACGGATAAATGATAGAGCTTCTTTGATTTCTTCTATGTAAGATTGTGCTATTTTATATTCTTCAATAATAGGTTGATAACGTTGAATTGTGCTTTCTGCTTCTTTTTCGCATAGAGTGGCTTTAATTAAATCAATTAAGGCAATCAAATTAAATTCAGTTGGTTGATTTATAGAGTCTGGTATCTGGATCTCAAGTTGATTGGCAATATTTATGAAAAAATCAAATAGTTCTTTTGGAGAGATTTCAGGAATTTCCTCAAAAATTTGAGGGGTTACAGTGGGTGAATCAAGACCTTCTAATGGAAAAGAGTCAAAGGGAGAAAGAATAAGTTGTCCAGAAGAGGGAGTTCCTGGAAGAGGAGGAGTTGCAATGATAAAAGCAGATGATATTCTTCCAAGAAGAGGGCTTCTAGGAGGAGATACAGTAACGGATCTATTCGCTCCCAATAGCTTGATTTTTACTGGAGATACTGGAGTAGGTGTTTCATCTTCAAAAACAATAGAGCGGGAAACGTCGCTAGGTTTTGTTTTATCATCTAAATAAGGAAGAGAATCTTCCTTGAATGATGACAAGTGAGAAGGGGTAGTTGAGGGAGTGCCTGGATGAGTGAAACTTATGCCGGTATCCTCTATAGGTATAGGTGAAAAAAAGAGAGAAGGAGAAGATGGGGGAGAGAAAGGGGTTGGGAGAAATCTTTTTATACCAATTTGAGCAGCTTTTGATTGTGAAGAGGCTTCCAGGCTTTTTGATGAAAAAGCGTGGAAATCAGCTGATTTGTGAAGATTAGGTGTCTGCTCTATATTCATAATTTAAATTTTATAATAGTTAATTATTATTTATATCTTAATTATATCTTAATAATTACTTAAATAAAAGTGTTTTTGTTGGTTAATTATGTTAGCGTAATTATATTGTTTTATAAGTATTTGTTTGTTAAACACTTAAGAAACCCCCTTCTTTAGAGTTTAGATTTGGTTGTTGCAAAGACAAAAAGATGTCTCTTACTTGCTCAAGTATTGCTCTTTTGCTTGGATCGGGATTTATCATATCGAAAAGAGTTTGTTCAAAATCTGAAAAACGTTGTTTCTCTGTTTCAGATAAAGAATAAAATTCAGTAATCAGATTGTGGATGGGGCCTCTTTCATAGGGTGTGTCTATTAATGCTTTTTTCCCTTGTAAATTATACATGACGAGATCTGCTAATTTTTCGAAGATAGATAATTCAAATGGAGCTTCGTGTGGAGCTTCGTGCCTTTTTTCGTGCCTTTTAAAGATCCCTTCGTAGATCTTAATATCTGTTTTTAATTCAGCGATGAATTTTCTTATTTGAGTAAGTTTTCTATTTAATTGATTAAATTTTTTGATTAGATTTTCTTTAGAAAGTTCTAAATCGGGACTTGGATGGGCATCATTGGCAATTTGAATTTCTAATTCTTCTATACACGTTTCAATATGCTCTCTGTTTTTAAGTATCTTATCTTCTTTTTTTTGAAAGTTTTTTAATTGAGTTTTTGTTGTTCTATATTGTTTTCTTATTGGTTCTTCTAAGATTGTGATTTGATCATTGATTGTTTCTTGGCATTGAGTTAATTCGATTGTTAGATCGTCAATCTCAGATTGAATTTGTATGCGTGTTGGCTCTGCGGTCGCTTCTAGTAGCTTTTTTTTTCTGTCTTGAATTTTTTGTTTTAGTATGGATTTTGTTTTTTCGTAAGTAAAAAATTTTGTTTTTGCGATGTGTAAAAGATTGTGTCTTTTAAGCGTGTGAGGATAATTGAGCATGATGGTTATCATCTGGATTAATTTTTTTGTTTCCGGTTGTAAATTTAATTCTTCCTGATAGGGGTACAACATGCATAAAATGATAAGATAAAGGGAGAAATTGTCTCTCATGTCGATATGCGACAAATAATAGTTGCTTCTTTCATCAGATAGTTGTTGATTGGAAGCTCTAGTCTCTTGTCCATACAAAAAAAGTTCTGTTGGTGCAAATGGGGGGGTGCAGCTTGGGTGTAATATTTGATTTGGAGAGGTTTCTGGCTTATAAATTGTAAATCCGAAATCGCCAAAAAAAATCTCTCCGTGAGAGTAGATCTCTCCTATAGAAAAGAATAAATTTTCAGGTTTAAGGTCTCTGTGAACGAATCCACTATTATGGAATGTTTGTAGTTTTTCTATCATCATAATAATTAAAGAAAAAATGTCTTCAAAAGGTAAAAGATGGTCCCTTTTTTCTGGAAGGGAATGACAGATTAATTGTTCATTAATAATGTCTTGTAAGGTTTTTGGATAATAATCAAATAAAAGTGCCTGTTTTATATTCCTGTTTTTGCTGATATAAAGAGGTGTTTTTCCATAATATTCATATGCTATAGGTCTTTCAGGAAAGGTGCAGTCCGAAGAAGTTCGTAGGTCTTGCACTTTGTTTAAAATATCGATTTCTTGATTAATAGTTTTTGCAACTGAAGAGAAATCAATATTAAATGTAGAATCTTCCTGTATAAAGGCATTTTTAAAACATGCAATTAGTTCATAGAGGCTTTCACGTGCTTGAGAAAGTGTTTCGGGGTCGATTGCGGAAGGTTCGGTATTTAGATACTGAAGTATTTTTTGTGTTTCATCAAGTATGCTGCAAAAGCTGATAATTTCTTGACGATCTTCTGCTGATGATAGGGAATCGTAATCTATGGGGATGTATTGTTGATGTCTTTCTATTTCCATTCTCTTCTTTTTGCAAAAAAGAAGATTTTCAAATATTAATTGAAATTCATTTAGAAAAGTTATTAGCATTTCGTGGGGGTATTCTTTAATTTGTTGCAATTCAAGAAGGTATGGGCTTTTTTTCTCGTCAAGTTGATAGCTACGAGCTAATTCTTCAGCACCAAAATAATAATCTCGATTTCTATTAAAATAGTGAAAATGGTTGCCTTGGATGTTTTCGATCTCCTCTTGAATTCTTATAAAAGAATCTTGGATTTCTTGTGGTAAGATTTTAATAGTAAGTGCCTCATGTAGAGGCATGAATATTTGAGTGACTTCTGCGAATCTTTTAATACTGATATATTCTTGGGAAGATTTAAAGTCTGTCGGCTTTGGATATCGTTTAAAAACTTTTATAAATTGAAAAATATCTGCATTTAATTTTGCTCTTTCAGCTTCTTTATAGATTTTATTTTTTTCAAAATATTTATTAAGAAATACTTTTATTGCTCTCATATGATCAAAGACAGCTCTACCCAAGACTCCCTTTTTAATGCGAATAGGTTCGGAGGAGGTTTTTGGTACGATAAAGCTAATGCCTCTTGCAAATTTTAAGAAGGATCCTCTGTTTTTTGGATCGTGGTATTTGTTGCGGTTGAGGCATAATGTCACATAGATAACGTGGTCTTCAGGATCTAGTTTGGTGATTTCTAGTGTGTGGTAGCATTGATGAGAGCCCTCTTGGGGTAAGCTTTGTCGATAGGGTTCAAGTCTTATTAAATTGCGATTCGCTTTTAGCTCTTTTTCCAGCTTGTGATAGGGTTGGCTTCGTATGTAAGTTAGTGCAGCTTCGATGTCGTGGAGTATGATGTGGGTATTATAAAATCTTGAATCCTGCTCAGTAATTTCAAAAAAATGATTGCCTATGAGCGTAGTTTCTTGCTGAATAATAAAGGCTGTTAATTGATCAAATTTTTCTTTTTTGCTTAATGATTCAAATTCGGGGGATAAAATCCCTAAATGATCTGCTAAAATGGTATAGATATTATCTGGAATATCTTCGAGAGTAGAAAAATCAATATCTTCTGGAGTAGGAGTTGAAGAATCGGGGGATACTGGAGAAATTATTGTTTGAGAGAAAATTTGTTGAGCTTTTTCGCTTGAGAGTGATAAGGGACTTAATGGGGAGAGAGGTTCGTATGGGGTGAAGTTGAGAGGAGAGGATAATTGTCTAATGAGATCTTCAGAAAGCGGAGAAAGTGACCTTTGTCTAATAGCACTGCAGGGAGTAGTAGTGCATGGAGTAGGGGGTTCGATTGGCGAATCAGATAATTCTGTTGGAGATGATTTATTAGGAGTTAAATAAGGGAGTAAAGTTTCTGTAGACATGTTTTTTCTTGTTTTTTTGGTTTTTGGGAAAGTATTTTAACATATTGAGAAAATTAAGCAGGAGATTCAAAAAAAGTCTTGATAAAGTTTTTAGAAAAATAAAAAAAGTCTTTCTAAAAAAGTTGCAGAAAGATAGTATTATGCTTACTTTTTACAAAAGTGGCCAGATAGCTCAGTTGGTAGAGCAAAGGACTGAAAATCCTTGTGTCCCCAGTTCGATTCTGGGTCTGGCCATTTTTCTTTTTTATATTTCTGTTAATATATTTTTATCTGTAGTTGTTTTCTTATGAGTTATTTATGCAACGAAAATTAATGATAAAAGATGAAAAAACAGCTGTTGTAGCAATAGTTGTTTACGAGCAAAAGGTTTTGCTTTTAGAAAGAAATAATCCTCCATATAATTGGTGTCCACCTTGTGGAAGAGTTTGCGTTGGAGAAACTCTTGAAGAAGGGCTTTTAAGGGAAG
>DAOTHK010000066.1:0-6517 GCA_035447625.1 Chlamydiales bacterium | reverse complement strand
GTGAAAGATTACTGATTGATGAAACTTTACTTTTTGTTAAGGAAGGGGATCTTTTAGAGTTTTTAGATGAAAAATGGGTTAAAACGGATCAGCCTACAAGCGATCAATTAGTTCGGATTCATAAAGTATATCCAAATAGATTGGAATTCGAAGCTTGGAATTTAAATGATTTTTATATGTTCTCGATTAGCAGCGAAAAATGTCCTCCTTTCCCTCAAAATAATTTTATTAAATCAGCCCGTTTCAGAACGAAAAAGCAAGTGAGCATAGAATTTGCAACTCAAAGACTTTTGCTTAAAGAAAAGGATTTAATAGGTCTTAAAAAAGGAAGATGGAGAATTCTAAAAAGACAGGTAGATGGAGAAAATTTTTTACCTGCAAAACCTGATTTTCAAGCCTATTTTTATATCGATAAATTTGATAAGCTTGGCAGCAATAAATTTATCCGGGGATTTTTATTAAATCCTATGAGAATGAAAATAGAGGCTCTTTCTTTCCCAGTTGCTTCAAGAAAAGCGAAAAATCAGAAAAGGAGTAAAGATTAATGAGAAAAATTGGAATTACTTTTTTAATACCTTTTATGATTTTGAATCATCTTAAAGCTGATGATGCGGTGAATGATTTTGAAAAATCATCGATTCAAATGAACCAATCTCTTATAGATCTTCGCAAAGATCTGCAAACTTTATATGCAGATGCTTTGCAATTGCATCAGGAAAATTCTGGATCTGACGAATATAAGACGCTTATTGCAAAGATCGATGCAATAAAAAAGCAGATTGCGATGCAGCAAAAGGACTGGAAAACAAGTTATCGCAAACAAGAGCAAGAGGATGATGAAGCTTATGCGTTTTGGGATCAGGGAGAAACGACACTTTCTCAACTGATTATGGAATATGGTTCAACAGATTATTTATACGTCATACCTTATGAATTATCTAATATGAAAGTTCATACTTATTCTAATATTGCGATTCCTCAAGAATCCTGGACTGAAATGTTAGAGGCAATTTTATCAAATTACGGTATAGGCGTAAAAAAATTGAATCCCTTTTTAAGACAGCTTTATATTTTGAAACATGATCCATCCCATGTTGAGGGCATTGCCTATAGTCTTGAAGATTTGCAGACGCTAGAAGATCACCAGATTGTATTTTATATATTTTCCCCTCCGATCGAAAAGGTAAAAACAGTTCAGTCATTTTTGGATCGTTTTTCAGATCCAAAACAATCGATGATTCAGATTATAGGGTCTAAAATTGCGATTACAGCCTCCAAGGAAAATATTGTTAAATTAATGCGGTTATATCAAGCGACTTTGGAAAATGAATCAGGAAAGAAAGTATCCCTTTTAACATTGAAAAAATTTGATGTGGATGAAGCTGAAAAAATTTTAAAAAATTATTTTCAGCAGGATGTGAATAAAACCCGTTCCACTTTCTTTAACCAGAAAGGACCTGAAGTAATCATTCAACCTTTGCCTAGTAAGGCGGCAATTGCTTTGATAGGTGATGAAAAGCTTGTTGAAAAAGCGGAAAGAGTTTTGGAAGATATGGAAGATCAAATCGAAGATCCTTCTGAGATGACAATTTTTTGGTATACCTGCAAACATTCTGATCCGGAAGATTTAGCTCAAATCCTTGATAAAGTTTATTCTTCTTTATCATTTTCTTCAGATGGAAATCAGTCGGTAAAGGAATCCATTAATCAACAGAAGCCAGATATTGTAAAAAATGTTTGTAAAGAGCCCGAAAAAACAAGTGCTTACTGTCCGAGTATGCCGGTTACACCGACTATGGTTGAGCCTGGTTTGATTGATCAAAAAGCAGGCAATCAATCTTATGGAAACTTTATTGTAGATAGCAAAACTGGTTCGATCTTAATGGTAGTGAAAAAGGAAGTTTTAGGAAAAATCAAGACTCTTTTAAAACGGTTGGATGTGCCAAAGAAAATGGCGCAAATAGATGTTTTGCTTGTTGAAAGAAAGATACAGGATAGAAAGCAGACTGGAATTAATTTACTGAAAATCGGTACTGCTAGCAATGAAAGAGAGAGTGCTATTAGTTTTGATACTAATCAGAATGCTAAAAATAAAGGACTTTTGGATTTTATCATTAGTCGTCCTAAAGGAAAGTTACCTGCATTTGATTTAGCCTTAGGCTTTTTAATGGGAAAAGAAAATGTTAAAATTAATGCCAATCCTTCTGTATTAGCAGTAAATCAAACTCCAGCAATTATTTCTATTGTTGAGGAGATATCTATCAATAATGGTGCGATACAATTGGATACTGTTAGCGGTATTACTGTTGAAAAGTCTTATACAAGAGCTCAGTTTGGAATTACAATTACTATGACTCCAACGATTCATTTGCCTCTTGATGAGAATGAAAAGGGATATGTTACACTAAAAACAAATGTAACCTTTGACACTACTCAATCCAGTGTGGATGATAGGCCTCCTGTAACTCGTCGTCATATTGAAAATGAAGTGAGAATTGCTGATGGAGAAACGATTATTCTTGGGGGATTAAGAAAAAATTCTCAAGAAGATATTCGAGAAAATATTCCATTTTTAGGAGAGATTCCAGGTATTGGTAAAATGTTCGGTACTACAAAATTACTTGATAATAGTACTGAAATGATCTTCTTTATTACTCCAAAAATTATTCAAGATCCTGTTCATGATTTAAGAGTTGTAAAAAACCAGTATATGCAACGTCGTCAAGGAGATATTCCTGAGCTTAAAGAACTTTTGGATCGCGCTAAAGATGAAGAAAAAAAACGTATTTTTTCTGAAAGTTTACAACTCTTTTTTTAGAAGAGGATAAATGAAAAAGCAAGAAGAGCAAAAAGATTTGTTAGAGAATCTTTATGGAATGGAAGAAGTTCAAGACTTATTGAACACAGCTTTTGTTAAAGATCAGATTCAAAAACTTCCCTATGCTTTTGTAAATAAGCACCTGATTTTGCCTATCGAAGAAAATGATCAGGAAATGGTTGTAGTTACTTCTGATCCACTTCTTTTAGATCCGATAGAAGAATTAAGAGTATTTTTAGGTAAGGATATTGTTGTAAAATATGCTCGCCATGATTTGATTAAAGATGCTGTTGAACGTTGTTATCATCAAAAAGCGGATAAGACAAAAAAATTGATGTCTGATCTTTTGAAAACATCGAAAAAATCAGAATTCTCCTCAGAGATAAAAGGATATGATCTTCTTGAAAGGTCTGAAAACAATCCTATTATTGAAGTATTGAATTCCATACTAATCGAAGCAATTCAGCAAAAAGCATCGGATATTCATTTTGAACCTCAGGAAAAAGATCTGATGATTCGTTATCGTATAGATGGCGTTTTGCATAAAAGACATAGTCCTCCTTTAGAATATCAGGCGCAGATTCTGACGCGTTTAAAAGTTATGGCCAAATTGGACATTGCTGAAAAAAGACTTCCTCAGGATGGAAGGATCAAACTAATTGTTGGAGGAAGAGACATAGATTTTCGTGTGTCAACGATGCCTACTTCTTATGGAGAAAGAATTGTTTTAAGGATTTTGGATAAGAAGAATATTTTAGTTGGGTTAGATAGCCTCGGAATGGATGAATCTCTTTTAAAGCAATTTAAGAAAATGATCCAACTGCCTGAAGGAATTATTCTTGTAACAGGTCCGACAGGATCTGGAAAAACTACGACTCTTTACTCTGCATTAAATGAGGCTTATTCGTCTGAAAAAAATATTATGACTGTCGAAGATCCTGTGGAATATAAGCTTGAGGGAATTGCACAAATTCCAGTAAATCCTAAAATTGATCTTACTTTTGCAAAAGGACTAAGGCATATTTTAAGGCAGGATCCGGACATTATTATGATTGGAGAGATTCGTGATAGAGAAACCGCTGATATTGCGATTCAAGCTTCTTTAACAGGCCATTTGGTCTTTAGTACTTTGCATACCAATGATGCCGCTTCTGCTATTACGCGTTTGGCTGATATGGGAATCGAGCCTTTTTTACTTTCCTCCTCGGTTGTAGGCATACTAGCACAACGCCTTGTTCGCTCTATTTGTCCATTTTGTAAAGAGTCCTATGAACCATCCGATGAAGAATTGAGTCAGCTAAATCTTTCAAAAAAGCAATTGTCAGAAAATAAGCTTTTTAGAGGGAAAGGATGTGACATGTGTCATGATAGTGGCTATTTAGGGCGCCTCGGAATTTTTGAACTGATAGCGGTTACAGCAGCTTTAAAAAGGCAAATTATGCAAAATGTGGATGCAGAGGATTTGAAAAATGTAGCTATTTCAAGCAATATGACAGATCTGCGCGAAAATGGAAAGCGACTTGTATGTGAAGGCCATACAACAATTCAAGAAATTTTGCGTGTTACGAAAAGCGAAGAAGAAATATAGGATGTATTTTTTATGATGTTTTTCAATTATATCGCTATTAATCCTCAAGGACTGAAGGAAAAGGGTAAAATCGAGGCTATCGATTTAAGGGAAGCTTCTTTTCTTTTACAGGAAAAAGGGTTGATGCCCCTTAAAATTTTCAAGAAAGATTCTAAGCACCAACATCAGATGAATAAAACTCAGCTGGTCCAGTTTACTCAAGAACTTTCTAAATTGCTAAAAGCGGGTCTTCCTTTATATGAGTCATTATTGACTCTCGAAGAAAAATATCAAAAAGAAAAGATTCATTATATTTTATTTGATTTATGTACAAAAGTCCGTGATGGTATTTCCTTTTCAAAGGCTTTGGAACAATATCCAGAAAGTTTTGATATTTTATATACGTCAATGGTACAAAATGCAGAAAAATCGGGAGATTTAGAGCATGCTTTAAATGAACTTGCATCGCTTTTAAGTAAGCAAATGAAGTTGAAAAAGAAAATTTTTTCCTCATTGCTTTATCCTGCTATGTTAAGTGTTTTTTGTGTTGTTATGTTAGGAGTATTGTTGTTTTTTATCGTGCCTTCCCTTTCAGATTTATTTGAAGGAAGAAAGTTGCATCCTTTGACACGCTTGGTTTTTCTATTAAGCAAGATAGCAATTGCTTTTAAACCTTATTTAATATTGGGTGCAGTCTTGTTAGGGTTTTTAATAGCTTCTTTTTTCATGGTGCGAAAAGTTAAAGAAAAGCTTGCTGTTTTTTTATACAAGATTCCCTTATTTCAATCTCTTTTATTGAAGTCTGCTTTTGTAAGATTTTTTAGGTCTTTTAGCTCTCTTTTGCAAGGAGGAGTTTCTTATGTTTCGGCTCTTTCCTTTTCAAGGAAAGTTGTGAAAAATCCTCTGATTGAAAAAGAGCTTCTTGAAATTGAAAAGGCTTTGATTGAGGGAAACAAGCTCAGTTTAGAAATTAAAAAAACTTCTTTGTTTCCTCCTTTGGTCGGACGCATGATAGCGATTGCAGAAGAAGGGGGAGAAATGGCAAGGATGTCTAATCATATTGCTGAAATTTATCAGGATGAATTGGATAAAACATTGCATCAGATAACAACATTTCTGCAGCCTCTTCTTCTATTATTTTTAGGTGCTGTTGTAGGGTTGGTTGTTTTGGCTGTTTTGATTCCTCTAACGGATGTCAGTTCATTTATTTCAGGTTAAAAATGGAGAAAAATATGAAGAAAACAAGAAAAAAATCGATGACTTTACTAGAAATCATGATTGTGATTTTTCTAATAGGTATTATAGGCAGCGTTGTTGGTTATAATATGAAAGGTTCTTTAGATGAAGGAAAGATTTTTAAAACGAAGCAAGCAAAGACTCAGCTTAGAGATCTTTTGCTTCTTGAAGTTGCTAAAGGGGAATCTATCGAAGAGGTTGTTTCAAAACCTGGATATTATCTAAAAGCTTCAGGTCTTGCTAAAAATGAAAAAGAGCTTCTTGCTGATGGTTGGGGAAAAGAGTTTAAAATATCTGTTTCAAAAGATGGAACAGATATTGATATTGAGTCGGAGTCTTTAAAAAAATTTGAAAAGAAAAAAGGGCAGCAATTAGCTGCTTATGAAGAAGATGAGCGCACATATTAAAAGATCCATTACTCTTTTGGAAATGATGATAACCGTAGCTATTTTGGCTACGGTTGGATCTATCATCGGTATTCGTATCAATAAAGCCGTTGAAAATCATCGCTTTGAAGAAGGTGTGCAGATGCTTCAAAAGCAAATCGATTATTGTCAACGTATGGCTATGATTCATAATGTTGATTTATTTTTGATTTTAAAATCATCAGATAAGGGAATGACGTATCAAGTCTTATCTCAAGAAGAAACATCCAATTATTTGGAAATGCAAAAGGCAAAATCATTATCTTCTATTTTTCTTCAAACACAAGAAGAAGTGAAAATATTATTTTCTTCTAGGGGATCAGTGTTTCCTGAAATGCAGTTTGAGGTTATTTCTTCAGACAAACAAAAACATAAATCTTTTGTTTTTCATCAAGTTTTTTCGGAAAGGAAAGATCCTCAAAAACAAATTTTTGATGCAGAATAATCAGCTCTTTGAAAACACTCGGTTGT
>DAOTHK010000065.1:0-6536 GCA_035447625.1 Chlamydiales bacterium | reverse complement strand
ATTTTAAATCACTAAAACTTTTAATCATTTCACTAAAAACAAAAAAAATCAGGACTCATTAAAAAATATTGACGATATTCAAAAAGATTTCATATACTGGTGATTCATAAAAGCCCAGGTGGTGAAATTGGTAGACACGCCAGATTTAGGTTCTGGTATCGAGAGGTGTGGAGGTTCGAGTCCTCTCCTGGGCAAAAGAAGGTTTTTAAAACCTTCTTTTTTTTTGCTTATATAGCAAAAAATTTAAAAAGCCTTGTGCCCCCTTTCTAACATTCTGATCTTATCCATCCAATTTTTTAAAAAATTTTTAATAAATTTACAAAATATTAACAGTTATGTGTTATAAGATTCTCCCATAAAAAAGATACGGAGATTATCGTTATGCTAAGAACCTCTTTTTCATTGACTGAGAAAGTGATTGCCAATCCTATCTTAGGACTAAAAGCTCCTCCTTCTTTAGAAGTTCAAAAAACGATAAGACAAAGAACGTATAGACACCCCATGATGGTTGCTGGGTAAGCTTTTCAGAAATGAATACAGTTAGCAAACAAACTAAATTATAAAAAAACTTAATTCAAATATAACCAGGATATTTTTCATGCATCTTACAGATACATTTGTTATTTCACCCTACAAGAAATATCAAGAATATTTATTCGAAAATAAAATCTCAGAAGATTTTTTTAAAACAAAAGTCATTCCAAGAGTCATTGTTGCCACAACCGCAATTTTCGCTTTAATAGATGCCACAACAAATCTATTATTGGCAGGTTATTTTTCCCTAAAAAAAGCAATTCTTCCCCTATCCTTAAAATCAGCTTATCATTCAACTCTTATCCAATTCTACCATCATCAAAGCTTTCATTATCTGAAAGTAGCGACCTTTAAATCCTATGCTTGTTTGAAAAATCCTGATATTGTTGCCGGTTTTCACTCAGTCGATCTCCCTCCAAAAAGATTGGAAATCGCAACAACTTGGGCAAAAGCTCCTAAAAAAGTACAAGAATTATGGCAATGCAAAAACTCACCAAAAATGTTTGAAAAACTCTGGAAAACCTCTTCTCTTTTTCATCAGAACACTTTTTTAGCATGTCTTCAAGAAGATACTTCTCATGAGAAAGAAGAATTCATAAATAATTCAGAATTCGTAGAAATCATTTATAAAAAAACCTCTATGGAAGCAGGCTTCAATCCTTTTGATTTTCGGAATAGATACTTTATAAGTTGTTCCTTAAAAGATTTCAGACAAATGATCAATAACGATAAATTTTCAAAAGTTATCGCAACAAACATTCCTTTACTGGACGAAATGGATTGTCTAATCGTTTTCAATCCATTAATAGAAAGATCTGAAGCAATTAAGACAGTTTCCATCGATGAAAACAAAAACGTGAGTATACTGTTTAAAAAAGAACTCCCATTATTACCTCAAGCTATTGAAAGAATTTATATAGAATCTAGTTTTTTTCAAGGTGACCATTTTCCTTATGATCATCTTGATATTCTTAAAAAACTTAATCAGTTAGATATTTCTACGCGCAATCTAGACTGTTTATCAACAGAAGCCACTGACCGTATAAGAGATGGATTCGACCATAATGGCTATATTCCAAGTGAAGCTCCAGTCGAATACATTTAATAATTGCCTATAAATATGCCGATCGTTAAAAAAAAGTTATGGATAACTCATTTCATATTTTAACATATATCGGCTTACTTTTTATATTAAGTCAAATTTTTGGAAGAATTTCCCAATACCTAAAATCGCCTGCGATTTTAGGTTATTTGATAGCGGGTATTCTTTTCGGCCCTTCTTTATTCGGTCTTTATCCCAAAACGCTCATTTCCGAAAACCTCTATATCATTACTGATATTGCTTTATCAATTATTGCCTTTTCCATTGGAGAAGCCTTACGTATCAGCGAAATCAAAAAAATAAAAAATACCATTTTCACAATCACCATTTTACAAGCTTTTTTCGCTGCCATTTTTGTTTGGCTAGCCTGTTTGATTGTAGTTCCTTGGCTTTTTCCAACAACTAGAATCAATGGATTCGCTTCATCTTATTTACCCATCATTTTACTACTTGGAACAGTTTCTGTTACAACAGCCCCTGATGCCATCATGAGTCTTATCCATGAATACAAAGCTAAAGGGAAATTCACAACACTGCTTTTAAGTATCATTTCTTTGGATGATGCAATTACCATTATTCTTTATTCTTTCGTCATTATGATTTGCAAAAGTCTGGTTTTAAAAGAACCTTTGAATGTGGAAAATGCTCTAATCATACCTTTAAAAAACATTTTAGGAGCCATTTCCTTTGGAATTATCTTTGGATTTATTTTAAAAAAAATCATCCGTTTTTTTTCAAAAAAAGATGTTTTGCTCGCTTTAATCATCGGATCTATTCTTTTTACAAGCGGCCTCTCTTTTTCCTTTGGATTCTCTCCTTTACTTGCCAATATGACTCTTGGATTCATCGTAGCGAACTTCATAGAGCATAAACGCTCTGAAGAAGCTTATGATGTGATCGATCAAATCGAAGAACCTTTATTTGGGATATTCTTTATGATCGCAGGGATGGAACTGGATCTGAATCATGCTTTTAAAGCAGGTTTTATAGCCATTATTTTACTAATCATCCGTTTTGCAGGTAAATATACAGGAGCCTATCTGGGAGCTTCCATCTCGCACAGTTCTAAAACAATTCAGAAATATATGGGACTTGCATTGTTTCCGACAGCCGGTATGACAATTGGATTAATCCTTGAAGCACATTCCATATTATCAGGAGCTATGCCTCTTTTAACAAGCACCATGATCAATGCCGTAATCGGCGCTACACTGATCAATGAGCTGATTTCTCCTTATTTTGTTAAACAAGCTCTTTATAAATCCGGAAATATTAGTTAAAAAAAACTTTAATAATAATACAAATTATTAATAATCCAAATTAGAGAAACCTATGACCAATTAAGCGTTATGAGTAAAATAAAATATTTTTTAACAGTTTTTATCTTTTTTCAAAACTTCGCGCTAGCGAATATCTACCCCTCAGCACCTATTCAAAATGTCTACCCTACTTTAGATACTTATATTGAATACAAAAATCCAACATTTGCTTTTTCAAAAGAAGAAAACATCTTAAAAGCAAAAGAATACGAACTACAGTTCTCCCTTTATCCAGACTTTAAAGAGCTTATCTATCAAATAGATCATATTCAAAGCTCCAATCAAATAGTATCCATTACACTTGAGAAAACCTTAAAACCAGAAACAATATATTACTGGAGAGTACGTTCAAAAGGTTATTTCAATCTCAACAGCCCATGGAAATATTCCAGATTCACAACACGTAAAAAGCATCTCGAAAATAATTATAAAATATCCTGTAATAAAATTTATAAAGACAGCAACGTTATAATCAAACAAACCCACGGAGCAAAAGTTCAAAACTTATCGGATCCTCATTCTCTTCCCAATACAATTTTCTTCAATTTCGATCATCCTCAAACTCTTTCTACATTGTGGCTTTTAACCAGCCCCCATTCAAAAGAAGGTAGATTCCAAGACTTTTCTATTTTCATTTCTTCAAATGGAACAGAATATGAGAAACTCTACTCAAAAATTGACCATGATTCTTTTCATACAACAATTTCACTCCCGAAAAAACCCATTCAATCCATTCGAATTGAGTTTGCAAAATGCAAACATGGAAATCCAAGCATCCATAACTTTGAATTTTATGGACCCAAAAAACTCAAAGCAAAGTCTTTATCAAGTAAAGATTATGTATTAGTAGTTCAAAATCCTAAAAACGTACTGGAAAATCACAGATTCATGCGTTTTTTCAAACAGACCAATTTCGATATTGAATTCAAAACTATTTCCTATGATCTATTATCCTCTCAAACATTTGACATGCTCATAAAAAAGCCGCTAGCTCTTATCATCCTTCCCCTATCTTTGGATTTAAAAACTTGCGCTCCTATAGAAACAGCATCTATGGAAAAAGCTTTAAAAAACATTCAAAAACCTATTTTATCTATTGGAGAAGGTAGTTTTTTCATGATGAGAGCGTATTTCAAAAGCCAAGTATTCCAACTTCCCTCATGCTATGAGACGGAAAGTGAAATTTCTTTATCACAAACTCCATTTTCTGATGAAGAATTCAATCAAAAAACAATACTGAAAAAGCAAATCAACTTTGGCACCCAATCAAATCTTGCGATTCAAAACTTAAGTGAAAATGGAGAGATTTTCAAAATAAATGGAACAGAACATTTTGGACTACTCTTCTTACCAAAACTATCACACCCCTACGATGATACGACAAAACTTCTCTATAATTTTTTAGATTTTGCCATCGAAAAACAAAAACCAATCCGCACAAAATAAGGATCCATCATGGAAAATCAATACATCATTTTTTTTGATCAACTAACAAATCAGGATGTTCAAAAAGTCGGGGGAAAAAACAGTTCTTTAGGAGAGATGATCCAAAGTCTTCAAAAAGAAAATATCGATGTACCATTTGGATTTGCAACAACTGCTTTTGCCTACCAAGAATTTTTAGAAAAGAATCATCTTAAAGACTATATCAAAGAAATAATAGAAAAGTATCACAGTCAGAAAATCACCCTTAAAACTGCAGGAAAAAAAATCAGAAAAAAGATTCTAAAGAGTAAATTTCCTGAAAATCTAGAAAGTGAGATCAAAAAAGCATATCAAATCCTATGCGAAAAATATCATCAAAAAAATACGGATGTTGCCATTAGATCTTCTGCAACAGCTGAAGATCTTCCCGATGCCAGCTTTGCCGGACAACAAGAATCATTTCTAAACATCAAAAAAAAGAAAAATGTTTTAAAAGGCTGTTTAAAATGCTACAGCTCCCTTTTTACCAATCGAGCAATCCATTATCGCGATGAAAAGGGGTTTGATCACCTTAAAATCTCTCTATCTGTCGGCGTGCAAAAAATGGTACGCTCCGATAAAGCGTCATCAGGCGTTATGTTTACTTTAGATACCGATACAGGTTTTCCAGAAGTTGTCACTATCTCAGCAGGATACGGCCTTGGTGAAAATGTCGTTCAAGGCAATATTACACCGGATGAATATATTGTTTTCAAACCTCTTCTTGAAAAAGGATTTGAGGCCATCGTAGAAAAAAATATTGGCTCCAAAAAGCTCACAATGATCTACAAAAGAATTTTTTCCGGTACCAAGAATATCAAAACCAGCAAACCGATGCAAAAATCCTTTGTTTTAGGCAAAGAGGAAATCATCACACTTGCAAAAGCTGCGATTGCTATCGAAAAACATTACAAAAAGCCTATGGATATCGAATGGGCCAAAGATGGTGATTCCAACAAGCTGTATATCGTCCAAGCACGTCCAGAAACGGTTCAAGCCAATTTAAAGGATTCGGCGCACTTTGTCTATCATCTTAAGGAAAAAGGAAAATCAATCCTGGAAGGTCTTGCTATCGGATCCCAAATATCATCTGGAAAAATTCAAATTATAAAAGATGTCAAAAATATCGATGACTTCATAGAAGGCAATATTCTTGTCACTAAAATCACCACTCCTGACTGGGAACCGATTATGAGCAAAGCCTCGGGTATCATTACAGATCTCGGAGGAAGAACCTCCCATGCTGCCATCGTTAGCCGTGAACTGGGCGTTTGTGCCATTGTAGGAACGCAGAAAGGAACTTCCATCTTAGAAAATGATCAAAAAGTAACGCTTTCCTGTGCTGAAGGTGAAACCGGCTATATTTATGAAAACGAACTACCTTTTGAAAAAGAAGAAATCGACCTATCGAAACTCCCGGAAGTATCCATTCCTATTTTAATGAATATTTCCTCTCCATCCTCTTCCTATGTTTCTTGGAAACTTCCTACAAAAGGGGTCGGTCTTGCTAGAATGGAATTTATCATCAACAACATGATTCAAATCCATCCAATGGCCCTTATCGAACCCGATAAGATAAAAGACAAAAAAGTCCTAGATAAAATCAATGATCTCACTTACAAATACAAGGACAAAAAAGAGTATTTTATCGATATCCTTTCAAGAGGAATCGCGAAAATTGCCTCTTCCGCCTATCCTAATCCAACCATTGTAAGACTCAGTGATTTCAAAACGAATGAATATGCACACCTTATCGGAGGAGAGCTTTTTGAGCCTAAAGAAGAGAATCCTATGATCGGATTCAGAGGTGCCTCAAGATATTACAATGAAAAATACCAAAAAGCATTTGAACTTGAATGCATGGCTTTAAAAAAAGCAAGAGAGTCGCTTGGTTTTGACAATATCATTGTCATGATCCCTTTTTGCAGAACTGTAGAAGAGGCTGAAAAAGTTTTAAAACTTTTAAAAGAACATGGACTGGAAAAAGGAAAAAATGGATTGCAGATTTACATGATGTGCGAAATCCCCTCAAATGCCATTATCGCAGATCAATTTGCTCCGCTTTTCGACGGTTTTTCAATTGGAAGCAACGACCTAACACAATTAACACTTGGCAT
>DAOTHK010000064.1:0-6549 GCA_035447625.1 Chlamydiales bacterium | reverse complement strand
TCTAGAATATAAAATGGGGGCTTTTCAAAATAAGCAGGAATATTATTTTGAAAATGGAGGTATTAAAGCTGTTTTGCCCTATGTCGAAGGCGTTTTAGATGGTTTTTGCAAGCAGTATTTTGAATCAGGCAGTTTGCAAAGAACAATTGAGATTCAAAATGGTAAAAAAAATGGTGAAGAAGTCATTTATTCCGAAGATGAAAAGATTTTGGATTTTGGTTCCTATTTAGAAGATATTCCGATTGGAATTCATAAAAAGTTTGATAATGGTTATTTGATTGAAGAAATCGACTATTCTTCAAAAACTCCCTATTATAAGCAGTTTGATGAAAAAGGAGTTTTAATTTTTGAGTCTTTTAATCAAAATGAACAAAAAGTCATAAGAAAATTAATCGATGGAAAGTGGACAGAAACAATTCAGTAAGCAAAAAGAAATTTTTGCACAAATTATGAAACAATTTCCCTTTTTAGGGATGATGCTTCATACAAGAACCTCTTGTCAAAAATTTGCTGAAGTAATGGAAGATCATGTTGATTTTTCTTCCTGCCTTTCTGATGCCTTGTATATTTATGGAGTAGCAGGTCTTGATAATCAGAAATTATTGCATTGGGCTTTGCGAGACACTAAAAGATCGATCATTTTAATTGATGATCATTTGGAATCATTTGATCAATGGATGGATCAGCCGTATACAAAAGAATTATTGGAATCAAAGCAATTGCTATTGATTTTTTTTGATGAAGGAGTTTGGAAATCTCATTTGTGGGAATTTTTGAAGAAAAAAAATATTTCTCAAAACCACTTTTTTTCTCGATATACAGATTTGGAGAAATTGAAAAAGTTTGAAAAATTGAAACAGACTATTTCAAGTTTACATGCTTTTTCTAATGCGTATTTAGGGGAATCGGTTGGAAGTCCTTTTATTTTGAAAAACTATTTGAAAAATTATTCTCATTTAAAAAGATCGATAGATCTTTTTAAAATGAAAAATGCCTATCAAAATATCCCAGCGATTATCGTAGGGGCAGGTCCTTCTTTGACAGAAGATTTGGAGCATATTAAAAAATGGAAGAATAAGGGGCTTATTTTTGCAGGAGGGTCAGCGATTGCGGCATTGTCTGATGCAGGTATTTCTCCTCATTATGCTGTTGCAGTTGATCCTTCGAAAGAAGAATATAATCGTCTTAAGAAAAATAAAGCTATCTCTAGTCATTTCTTATATTCACTAAGGGTTTTTCCGGATGTGTTTTCTTTTTTCTCAGGAGATTTAGGGTATTTTTCCTTAGAACATCCTTTAGAGAATGTTTTGTTACAAGATTTAGGGCATGAAGCTTTCTCTTTTATGTCCAAAAGTTCGCCTGAGGGGATGTCTGTTTCGATTTCTTCTTTATATTTAGCAGCTTTTTTTGGTTGTAATCCCATTATTTTATCAGGGATGGATTTATCGTATGTCGATCAAAAACGTTATGCTAGAGGGATTTTGGATGATGGTGAAAATAATAAAATTGCTTCGAAAAAAGCAGGTGGTCAAATAGTTCAAAAAAACGATCTTACAACGAATGTATTTTTTGAAATGGAGGCACGGGCGATTACTTATTTTATCGAGCAGTTTCCTCATATAGATGTTTATAATACCTCAATGAAGGGGCTTGTTATTCAAAAAACTGAAAAAGTCCCTTTGCAAGAACTTTTGAAAAAGCATAGTGCTGTGAAGATAGATTTGGATTTGATGATTCATTTAGAGCATCAAAAAGCTAAACAAAAGGTTGATAGTTGGGATGCCTATTTTAAGAAGATTGAAAAGAGTTTTCAACATACAATTAATCTGATTCAATCTTTAAAAACTGAAGAGAATCATTCAAAAAAAGCTTTGTTAAAGATTTTAATTCAAGAAGAACTCATATTCATTCCTGTAGTAAAACTTATGATGCAATACTTTGAAGAAAGGGATCTTTCTTTTGAAATGTGTATGAGAGCAATAGAACCGATTCTTATTGATGTGTATCAATCGATTTTTGAGAAATAACTTTTCATTTTATTACGTAACGTTCTTGCTGTAATCCCCAGAGCTTTAGCTGCTTGTGATTGATTGTTTGCATAAGCTTTTAGGGTTTTTAAGATGTGCGCTCTTTCTAAATCTTTAATTGTAGTGTGGTTTTCAGAGATGATGGGGGGAAGGTCGGTATCGATTTGCAGAGGAATGTCTTTTTTTTCAATGAGTCTTTCTTGATGTACAACGATAATTCTTTCTATCAAATTGCTTAGTTCCCTGATATTTCCTGGCCAGTTATAGGAAAGTAAAAATTGCTCAGCTTCTTTCGATAAGGTTTTTAATGGTTTATGATTTTCCTGGCAGAACTTATTTAGGAAATGGTTACATAAAGGCAAAATATCCTCTTTTCTTTCTCTTAAAGGAGGAATGTTGATAGGAATAACGTTGAGGCGGTAATAAAGATCTTCTCTAAAGATTTGTTCTTTTACAGCTTTCAAGAGATTTCTGTTCGAAGTTGCTATAAAACGGACATTAACGGGAATGGGATTTGATCCTCCGATACGGTCAATTTCTTTTTCTTGTATAGCTCTAAGAAGTTTTGGTTGAAGTGAAAGAGGGATTTCAGTTACTTCATCAAGAAGAAGTGTTCCTTCATGAGCCAGTTCAAATTTGCCTTTTTTCTGCTTCATAGCACCAGTAAAAGCTCCTTTTTCATGACCAAATAGTTCTGATTCGAGCAAGGTTTCCGGAATTGCCGCGCAGTTGACTTTGATAAAGGATCTTTCAAATCGTTTTGATTTATAGTGGATGTATTGGGAAAGAACCTCTTTTCCTGTTCCAGATTCTCCTGTAATGAAAATGGAGGCTTGGCTGGAAGCGATTGCATCGATTTCTTTGAAGATTTTTTGCATTGCAGGGGATGAGGAAATGATATGATCTATGCTTTTTGGAAAAAATTGCTCTTTTAAATTTTGGTGCTCTTCAATCAATCTGAGATGTTCTTTGGTTTTTTCTAAAATCATTTCGATAGCATCATCGGAAAAAGGTTTGATCAAGTAATGGAAAGCTCCATTATTCATGGCTTCAATCACATTTTCAAAAGTGCTATAAGCTGTCATCATGATGACAGGGCATAAAGGATATAATTCTTTGGCAGCTTTTAATACATCGATTCCTGAGGCTAATGGCATTTTGATATCCGTGAAGATAATATCGAACTGTTCTTTGTTTAAAATTTCTATTGCTTCCAGTCCGTTTTTTGCGGTTGTGACATGCAATTTTTTTCGTCTCAAAGATTCCGATAAAAAACTTTGCATTAGATGGTCATCATCAACAATTAAAGCTTTTTGAATGATCATATAGCTATCCTCACATGTTATTTATTGGAAGAGAAATTGTAAAACTGGTTCCACGCCCTCTGATCGATCTAGCATCGATTTGTCCGTTATGGGCTTGGATGATTTTAAAGACTTCTGAAAGTCCAAGACCGGTGCCTTGCTGTTTGGTAGTGAAAAAAGGAGAGAAAATATTTTCTAGATCTCTTTCGCTGATGCCTTCTCCATCATCAGAAATAGTTAAGATGCAATGCAGATTGTTCTGCAGTGCGGATACTGTAATTTTTTTCGTGCCTTCTGCTTGAAAGGCGTTGATGATCAGATTGATGATCGCAGAACGCATTAAATCGTAATCAAATGGAAGTTTGAAAGGATTTGGCGAGCAATGAAAATCGATTAGGATCTTTTCTGGTTTTGTCGGGTCGAGCATCATCAATTTAACAATTTCATTTAAAAATTTATGCATATCATATTGTTGAATTTTGGGAACGACGGGTTTGGAATAATGCAAAATGTTACCAACGACTCTTTCAAGTGTCTTGGTTCCTTCGACGATAAATTGGGCCATTTCCTGCAGATGAGGGGCTTCTTGCAAATCTTTGGTGAGAAGAGAGGCGTAACCGCGGATTCCTCCTAAAGGATTTCGGATCTCATGAGCTACAACTGCTGCCATTTCCCCTAGCTCTTTCATCCTTTCATTGCGAGCTACTACTTGTTGCAGTTTCTGCATTTTTGTCACATCCCTTAAAAGTAAGATGATGCCCTCATGTTGCATTTTTCCAGTAACATAGGTGGCAGTGATTTCAATTTCTTTATGATCATGTCGGATAAAATTTAATTGTTTGGTTTGTTTGTGTTTGATTGATTCTTTAATTGAAAAACCGAAAAAATCATCGGAAAAATGATTTAAGTAATGTGAAAATAAAAGGGCTTCGTGAGGGAAGTCTAATATGGATTCAGCGGCATTATTATAGGTTGTGATGATGCCATCTGAATCAATAAAAATAATCCCTTGGGAAATGTTTTTTAAGATATTGCTTAGATACGAGCTGACGCTATTGAGTTGAAGGATTTTTTTTCTTAAGGTATCGTTGGCCTTTTCTAGCTCTTCGTTAACTTTTTTAAATCTTTCCTCCAAACGGATATAGGCTTCTTCGAGATTGGAGGATTCTGTGGAAAAAAGAGCAAAGGCATTGGCTAGATGCTTCATGCTCTCTTCAACGGATTTACTGTTTTGTGCTGCGTCGGCGGCTGCCTTTAATTTATGGTTGATCGAATTTTTCATTGCTTTATCTTTGGATTTATTCTCTTTTCACCTAAACTTCTAAAAAATTGCATTATAAACATTTTTTTTAAAAGAGCCCCTATAAAATAAGAATATGAAAAAGTTTTTTCTTTGCATGGTTTTTTTTCTTTTTTGTTCCTGTCGGGAAGATTTTTTTCAGGAATCAGGTTTTGAGATTGCTAAGATACCAACCTCCGATAATTTGCCCGCAGCACCTGAAAAACCCTCCTTTTTAGAAAAAAAAATAAGTTATCCTTGGGAAACACAAACAATAAGAAAGGTGAGTAAAATTACTTCTGAAGATTTTGTATGTAAGGGGAGCTATCTAAATCCTGAAAGAAATGGGATAAAGGACTGTGTCGGAGGGAAGAGACATTCTTTGCCTTTAGTTGCTGGAAAAAGAGCGGTTTACCCAATCTTGGTCAATTTATTGAATTATGTTCAGAAAAAGCTGAACCGAGCTGTTATTATTACCTGTGGTCATCGCTGCATGGATCATAATAGTTATGCTGATGAGTCAAACTACGATCGTTTTTCAAAGCATATGATTGGAGCCGAGGTAGATTTTTTCGTAGATGGCTATGAGGAGAATCCAGCAGCTGTTATCGATACCATAGTGCAATATTTTCAGGAAAATCATTGGTATCATAGTAAGCCTGAATATCAGAATTTTTCTAAATATCTTGGAAAAACCAATGTTGCGACAACGCCAATATGTAATAAGGAAATTCTTATAAAACTTTATCAATCTCATGAGGGAAGAGATTTTGATAATCGTCATCCTTATCCTTATATAGGGATTCAGGTTCGCTTTGATAAAAATCTCTCTCAATCTGTCGAATTTACAAGAGAAGTAGCTTTGGCTATTGATGGAATGATTTAATCTTAAAATTTTTTTTAAAATATATTGACTTTATTTTTAAGTATTAAGAAACTATGAAAATTAATTAAAATTTTTGTTGTTTTTAAGTTTGGTTGAAAACCTTGAAATGGAGGAGCTGTGGCTGTTATTAATTTTAATCCATTAATGGATGGGTATACTAAAATCTGTGAAGAAAGAAGTTTATTGGGGAATATTTCTCGGTTTTTACAGATAGAGAATACTCCCATATCTGTATTAGCTCAGAAAGTGAGAGACTTTTTAAATGCAAATCCTCAGATTTTTCCATTATTTCCTATAGGCTTAGAAGAATTAGAACAAAAAATTGTTGATAGATCATGGTTAATTGTTAATGGATCTGCAAGAAGGGGCTGGATTGCTGCTTTTACTGATCAATCGCCTATCCCGAAAAAGTTTGGTGTAGAAAATAAATTTTTGGATTTATTTACAAAGGTTTTTGTTGTTGAGCCTGTAATTTGTTCTGAAAATCATTCATTGGAAAAGAGTTTACTTACTGTCTGGATGGAGCAAAAAGGAAATATTTGCCCATATTCTGGGAGAGGACAGCATCCGATTACAGAGGTGCTTGAAGTTGATGAACAACTGGCATATGAAGTTGAAGAACAGCGAGCAACGGTTCGAGAGCTAATGGCAGAAGATTATAGACGTAGATTTGTTCCTGTAAGAGAAGCAACTCTTCAAAGAACAATTGAAAATCAGAATGCAGAAATTATAGAGTTAAAACCAAAACGTTCTTTCAGAGATGTGGCAGGGTCAGGGGTGCTGGCAGTTGCGTCCTTTGTTCCTGGAATTCAAGCTGCTGCTGTTTCTGTCGGCATAAGTGTCGGTGCTTATCGTATTAAAAAAGGTCATGTCAAAGAAGGTATTGCTTCTATTGTTGCAGGATGTATGGCAGCGGTTCCTGGAGGGAGGCAAGTTCCTTTTCCCTGCTAACAAACATTTCAGCACCTTCTTTATTTGTATAAACGTAATTATTATACTCATGTTTCCACTAAGTTATACAACAATTCTAAGAGGTGGTCAATAGAACGATGA
>DAOTHK010000063.1:0-6953 GCA_035447625.1 Chlamydiales bacterium | reverse complement strand
CAAAAATAATGGATAAATTTACTAAACAAAAGTCAGTTGTATCAGCTAAAAGCTCTGTTGAAAAGACTTCAGCAACCAAGATAAAACTAATACTTAAGCCCAGTCCTAAAATCAGATATTCTTTTACACCAGCTAATACTGGAGCGACTATCTCCCAACCAACAGAAGATGAATACACATTTGTAATATTAGCAGTAATTGCTGAAACAAACACAAAAAAGATCAAAGCCCCTCTTAAAATCATATGATCTAACACAAACCCATTATGACCATTGATTCCAATCCAAGGTTCTAAAATAGAACCCAAAAATAGACCTGCAACACCTACTACAAAACTCACAATCTGAATCAATACTAATGCCTTTTTTGAGTCTTTAAATGATTCGCTATGCCTGAAAAAAGTTGGAATATCCACGGATATTCCTAAATTTGTTCCAAGTATTATTGGAAGACCTGCTAATGAAATCCCAGAAATAGCTTCTTTTGGAAGAGCAGGAGAAGAGAAGATAAACATCAGCACAAAAGACAGCAAAAGCAAAGGCAGGGCAATAATCGAAGTCCATTTAATTACCTTAATACCATTCATACATAATAAAGTGCTGATAATCCCTATCAAAACACCATACTGCATGAAAAGGTTAACTCCTGTTCCCTGTTCAATAGGAAGCAAATAACTGAGACCTTTAGCTGCCATTGTTGTTTGCATCACAAACCAAGCAAGAGTTGAAAGAAGTAAAATTACAGCAATTACATATGCTCCTATAGTTCCAAAAGAATCATAAGTAATATCCAAAGCACTTTTTCTGCCTTTTTGACTAAAAGCTACAATTCCATAACGAATAACCCATATCAAAATGTTTGCTAAAACAAGTGTTATAAAAGCACTAATAAAATTGGTTTTTTGAATTATCAAAACACTACTTGTTAATATAGGTAAACTCGTCACACCGGAAGGCTGAATTGCTGCCAATTGCCACCACGACTGATGAAGATCTGGCAAACGACCATGATGAACTGTCTGAGAATTATTTGGACTAGTCATATTTCACAAGTTTTTTTTCACAATACTAAAAAAATTGTTTATCAGTCAATTTTTCTAATGTATTCATACCCATGAAAGATCATCTTTTCCAACTATTCCCAATCTGGAATAGCTGAAAAAGACGCAAAAAGCCATTTCCTAAAAAAAAGAAACTAGACTCTTAAAGAGGTACATAAACTGGTCTAGGTCTCCCAAAGTCCCTCAACAAGTAATCTTTAATAGTATTTTGAATCATATAAAGCATCACAAGTGTGGAATACGTAGTAAAAATACTAGTTATCCCAGCTAGAGGTAAAACTAGATTTGCCATTATCATTACTGAAGCAAAAGCTTTTAATTGCGCAAATATTTGATCAGTCGCAGAAGTAACTCTTCTATTTACATTTCTGAGCCTAGCTATATCTTCTATAAGCGTAGGCGTATATATAGTTGTTAACGCCACATCTAATGCTAAACCTAATGGATACATAATCCCTCCAAGTAAAAATTTTACAAATATTTTATTGCTGAAATATCTTAAAAAGACACTTTATCAGCTTAATTTTTTCCAAAGGAAATATTAATCAATTTTTAATATTTCACAACCCAAAAAGACTAATTATGAAAATATTTTATGAGGCTTTCTTTTTAGGCTGTAAACTTTTATCCAAACGTTCATTGATAAACTGCTGAATGAGAAAAAGCATCCCGGAAACGAAGAATAGTGTTTCAGAACTTTGCGCAACTTTATAACCTGCCGACCATGAGCTGACAAAAGCAATCATTGTCAAGGAAATCATGGTTTTCAGAGTCAATAATGCTTTTTGAGCTGTAGAATAGACCCTTGTATTTAGACTATTGAAAGTCTTGTACAAATCTATTGCAGATTCAGAAATCAAAACAGCTACTATCCCAACATCTATTGCAGACATCATCCTCTCCCATTTATTTTGAGCTACAATTTTAAAGATTACAATGATTGCAAGCTATATAAATCAAAATTTAAAAGAAGTCCTCTCACCTGTTCTATTGAGCATTTTCTTATACGGATCGATGACTATTTTCGAAGGCTTCTCAGAAAGAGTCACTTTGAAATGATTATTTAGAGATTCTATCGGATGTGCCTCCAAATAGAGGACCTGACCAGCCTTATCTAAAATGCAAATATCGATAAATTCATTTTCAATAGACTTTTCAAAAGTTGAAAAATCAATACACTCAAATTTCTTATGGATGGTATCGAGGTTGACTTCAAAAAGATCTTCTTTCTGAGAAACCTTGGCATGAGTAATCTCATGTTCATAGAAAACTACTTTTTCAAAGGAATCCTCAATCAGATAATGCATATTGGAGGGAGTCTTTTGTTTGAGTTTGCTAATAAAAGAAGAAAAGTCTATCAACTCCTCATTGTAGATTTCTTGAAGGATGGAATCAAACACCTCTTCCTTTACAAGGTTTTTCATACTTAGAAGAACTTGGGGAACTTTGCGATCCATAGCAAAATCGTTCAAAAAAGGATCTATTAAAGATTTTTCAGATGAGTTGGAAGAGCCAAGATTTGATAAATAGATTGATTGTGTTAGCGGCAAATCACTTTCATAAAGCTTTTTCTTGTTCTTCCTTTCTGTTAATAGATAGGGAACATATTTAGAGAGCATTACTGCAAGATTTTTCGAACTTGGCAGATAGTCTTTTGGAAAAAGAAGGTATTGCTGAGCAATCGATTCCATCAGGCTTTTTTCATGTTTATAAATACTGTTTGGATTCGATTTATTAAGAAAGAAGCCTTCAGAGGCCACAACAAGACTTGGAAAAGCATGACAGTAATCTTTACAATGTCCTTCGATGATCATCAATTTCTCATATGGATACTTTCCAAAATGCTCTTTGCAATACTGCAAAGTTGACTGGACTGTATTGATAATATTTGCATGAATTAAATCATGCAAATGATGTGTATAAATAGATACGGGAATATCATCCACTATCGTTTCATAAGACTTATAATTACCGGAAACAATGGCAAAATCATTGGAATAAGGCTTAGTGGAACGATAACGAAAAACCGAACTATTATCTGTATCGAAATGGTTGACAAGATCACCACAGACAAACGCTTGCTGACCTTTTTCTGTATCTAATTTAATATCGAATGTAATTCTTTCAGAAGGCTTGAAATTATGAGTCAAAATACGCTCTTCCGGCAAATGGTGTTTAACCCTCATCTGTTTGTAGGAGATTTCAACACTTGGGTCATATCCAATTAAAGGAGCAAAATATTCAAGAGGATAAACAGTTCCATTCGTTAAAAATTTACAAGCACAAGGACATTCATTATTTTTAAATCCTTTAGGTTCCTTTTTGAAAGCATTACAGGTAATTTGCAAACTATCCCCAGTTTGCATAGGAGTTTCAAATTCATATAAGACAATTCCAAGCTCCGGAATCTGTTTGATTTTTTCCACTTTTCTATCAAAAACGATGTCTGCTGAAAACCTTGTAGCAATCAACATCTTGTCTATCGGCTTATCTGTTTTATTTTCATAGGTGAAAACACCTATGCTTTTAAAAGACTGCTTGCTTGGCGATAAATGAATATCAAGCTTTGCATCAACCATGGAAGGTATTGGATAGGATTCAAAGGCTTTAAATTCTCTTTCATATTGAGCAAGATATGGAATCGTATCCATCCTCCTATTAACAAAATGGACATTATAAATAATCCAAGAGGCGGAAATAATCAAAAGAGAAGTAAAAATGAATCTGGTCTTTTTGGAAAACATTTTCAAATTTCGCAATCCATTTTCCCATCGCTCTTTCCAGGAAAACAGCTCCTCCCTTTTCCAAAAAGCCAAAATAACAAGAGATAAAAGTAGAGATAGCGACAAGGCATAAAAAGCTTTGCTGAAAAAAGCCATCCAAATATGTTGAAAGCTATTCATACTTGATTGCACCATTTGAGGAAACATGGTGATTTGATACAAGGTATGATCATAGCCAAAATTTCTCAAAGCAACAAGGGCGATAAAAAAGCCTATTGAAAGAACGTACCCTATCCGACTATTGGGTGCCAGAGATTGGAATGCCATAGCGAAGAACACAAAGAAAAGATTGGGAATTAAAAAATATCCGAAAAGGTATTGGAAATAATAGCTCCATTCAAAAATGTAATATCCCTGAAAGATTTGTATGATCAATCCCAAAACCAAAAAGAGCGTAGAAATAAGTAAATTGAACAGGAAAGCAGCTCCTAATTTTACGATAAACTGCTGCCTATTTGAAAGAATGGATGTATGGGTCAACTCTTTGATGTTATAGGATCTTTCCTTCCAGATCAAGTGACTTGCGACCATGATATTCAACATACAGACAAAGCTTGTAAATTGGATAAAACCACCAATGGTAATATAGGTTGCTGGATAAAAAGAATATCGGTAAATATATTTGTTATATAAAATCGCTCCAGATAAGGCAAAAAGCATGATTCGAATAATTTTGCTCTCAAATATAGTTTTGAATTCGAAAAAAGCAAAATGCAGTAAGGATTTTTTACAAAGCTTTTTCGAATAAAGCGCTTGTGGTTTACACGCTTGTTTTTCATTAAAAGATTTAACTGCTTTTTTTCTTCTAAAAAAGGTACGTGAAGAAAAAAACATCTTATAACCGATAAAGAACAAAGAAATTCCGATACCTAGCCATAACAATCGATTATATAAAAAATAGCCTTGAAAAAAGCTGTATCCATTTATTTTTTCCGCGACAGTCAGAGCTTCTGTACCATGTTGAAAAGCTCTACTTGCAAAAGGATCCAACAAGGAACTTAGCAGTTTTTGAGATTCCAAATGAGCTGTAACAGAAAAAAAGCCAAACAAAGAGACTATTAAAAGATAGGCAGTATGTCTGTGTTTAAAAACCCCATAAAAGAAAAAAGCAAAAGATCCCGCTATGAAAGAATTCAAACACAGAAACAATACTAAAGAAGGAAGACTATTTAAGGTAATAGTAAGCAAGCTGCCTTGTATATCAGGACAGAAAAAACGCATACTGATGATGACGCTTAAGATTACAAGAGCATTCAATACATAAGTTTTAATCAAAGCTGAAAAAAAACGAATACTCCAAAACCTCAATCTGCCAATAGGAGAGGCAAAGATAATTTCATTTATTCGACAAGCATAATCCTTATGTAATTCCCCTTGAAAAATTGGAATAAAGAAAAGAACAACAAAGGTGCTTACAATACTACTGATAACATAAATAGCATAAGAGGAATGCAGAGGAATTTGAGAGGAAATTTTAAACATACGATAAAACACCACTCCATTAAAAGATCTTAAAAGAGTTGTTATCATCAAAGTGCTAAAAACAAGCACAAATAAAAAAGTCCAAAGCGTCGATAGACGAAAAAATGAGTTTTTACACTCACACTTAACTTGCTGAAATAGTTTCATTATTCTGACACTTTTTTAGGGTTGTAAAATAAACATCTTCAAGAGAAGGATAACACTTTTCAAATCCTTGAAGAGGAGTTTTGGAAAAAGCTTTCACATTCAATTTACCGCAGTAAAGTTTTGAAAGAAAAACAGGATACTGATTTTCGAACTTTTCCTTTTCATGTTTATCAATGATTTTTTGCCAAACGGTTCCATTTAAGTTTTCAATCAGCTGTATAGGATCACCAGTGAGAATGATTTCTCCTTGATGCATGATCGCCATATCATTTGCCAGTTCCTTAACATCATCAATGATATGTGTAGAAAAAATTATTATACGGTTTTCTGCAATATCAGAAAGAATATCATGGAAGTGATTTCTCTCCGTTGGATCAAGACCATTGGTAGGCTCATCCACTATGATTAAATCCGGATCCCCTATCAAAGCCTGCGCTATGCCAAATCGTTGTTTCATCCCTCCGGAAAAAGCTCCAACCTTTCTTTTCTTAAACTTTTGTAAATTGGTGATAGAGAGCAAATAGTCGATCAGCTCTTTTCTGTCTTTCTTACCCTCTATCCCTTTAAGCAAAATCAGATAATCCAAAAGTTTCTCTGCGCTCATATGAGGATATAAACCAAATTCCTGTGGTAAGTATCCAAGCTTTTGTCTCATTTTACTTGGATGATTTACGATATCATCCCCATGGAAAATAATAGAACCTTGATCAGGCTTTTGCAAAGTAGCAATCGTCCTCATCAAAGTGGATTTTCCAGAACCATTAGGTCCTACAAGTCCAAAGATTCCTTTTTTAATCTTTAAGGATACATTTTTTAAAGCCTTGATTCCACCTGGATAGGTTTTAGAAATTTGGTCAATTTGTAACATGGTTTTGCCTAATGTTAAATTTATCTTGATATTGAATCGCATGAAGAACCAAATGCATGAGTCGCATGACAACTCATTATACATAAAAATAATGGCAATCCTCCATCAGGATAACGTAAACGGCATTCCCAAATACATTCCTCCAAAGTTTGTCCTTGAGCTGTTGGAATAGAAGAAAGAGCAATAAATCCAATTAATGGCAATGATACTTTCTGTACTCTTCTAACTATCTTCATAAAAAAAGAAGTTCCTCTAATAATAGAAGATGAACTTTGAGTTGTTCTTTGAATTGTAGAAATCATATTTACCTCATGTAATTTAATTATTCCAACCTAATAAAAAATTGTTTTTTTATCAATAATTTTACTGAATCTTTATAAAAATTTTCCACTTTTCTCAAAAATCAAAATTCTCACAAAATTAAGACTAAAAAAGCATTAACATTTTATATCAATATATAAACCAATAAAACTTATATTTAATCCTCAGAAATCACTTATGAAAAATCCACAACCCTATATGTTGAAAAATTAATTCTTTGATTTTTTTGATTCCAAATTTTTTTACTTGTTGTTAATAATTTCTTTATGCTAATTTGACCTTTTTCAACATA
>DAOTHK010000062.1:0-7009 GCA_035447625.1 Chlamydiales bacterium | reverse complement strand
TGGTAGGTGCTTTAATTGGAGCTTTTAGCGGAGGCTTTTTTTCTGACCGGTATGGAAGAAAGTTTACTTTGTTTATTACTTCTTTTTTGTTTATCGTAGGAACATTTTTCTTAAGTTTTGCTGATGGCATTTCGATGTTGATTGTTGGACGGTTCTTTTCGGGGCTGGCAATTGGAATAGCCTCTGTGATTGTGCCTTTATACATTTCGGAAATGTCACCGGCGGAGTACCGCGGGGGACTTGTTTCTTTGAATCAACTGGCTATTACAATCGGCATTTTGATTTCTTTGATCATTGACTATTCTTTTGCAGATGATGCCCAATGGCGTAAAATGTTTGGGATGAGTTTTATTCCTGCGATCGCTTATTTTTTTGGTCTTATTTTTATCCCTGAAACCCCCAGCTTTTTAGCCAGCAAGGGCAAACAGAAAAAAGCTTTAAAGATATTAGAAAAAATTCATAGAAGAAAAACATTTGATGAAGTAGTTGATGAACCAAGAAGGCATGAAGCGGACAAAACCTCTTCATGGGGATATCTGTTTTCCAAAGCGATGAGACCTGCATTGATAGTCGGGGTTGGAATCAGTATTTTACAGCAGATTACAGGAATAAATATTGTTTTTTATTATGCGCCGAGGATTTTTCAATTAGCGGGTTTTGAATCGGCTTCAGCTGCTATCTTGGCAAGTATGGGTGTTGGTATAGTAAATGTATTCATTACCATTATTGCTTTATGGCTTATTGATCTTGTGGGAAGACGTCCTCTTTTGATTGCAGGTGTGATTGGGATGTCTGTTTCTTTAGTTCTTTTAGGCGGAGTATTCTTGATGAAAAATGAGCATTTGGGACTTGTTGCGATGATTGCTCTAATGTTATACGTTGCTTTTTTCGCTTTCAGTTTAGGCCCTATCGCTTGGTTGATTATTTCAGAAATTTATCCTCTTGGAATACGTGGAAGGGCTATGGGATTTGCCTCTTTTGTGAACTGGAGCAGCAATTATATTGTTTCTGTAACTTTTTTATCTCTTGTTCATTTCTTTGGACCTGCAGGAACCTTTTGGTTATATGCTGCAATTGGGGTGATTGGCCTTTGGTTCATTTTCAAAATGGTACCGGAAACAAAGGGAAAAACCTTGGAGCAGATTCAGAATTATTGGAAAAAAGGATAAAGTCTTTGAAGAAATGTTTTGAATCGATAAACTAAAAAAAATCTTTTTCAGGAGATAATATAATGAGTTATTCAAAGATTCAAGAGCTACTTGGTGATGAGGCAGAATCATTACTGAATCATACATGTAAAACTGTTGATAAATCCAGATTGCATATTCCAAATCCTAATTGGGTGGATGATATTTTTGCTCCTTCCGATAGAAATATTCGTACTTTGAAAAGTCTTCAGTCTTTATATGGGCATGGAAGACTTGCTAATACCGGATATTTATCGATTTTACCGGTCGATCAAGGCATCGAACATACAGCAGGAGCATCTTTTGCTCCAAATCCTGATTATTTCGATCCCGAAAATATTGTAAAACTTGCTATCGAAGCAGGTTGTAATGCCGTGGCAACAACTTCCGGAGTTCTTGGAATCGTTGCAAGAAAATATGCCCATAAGATTCCATTTGTTTTAAAATTTAACCATAATGAACTTCTTTCATATCCAAATACTTACGATCAAATTCTTTTTGCTTCTATGGAACAGGCATATGAAATGGGTTGTGCTGCTGTCGGTGCGACAATTTATTTCGGATCACCTGAAAGCGACCGTCAAATTCAGGAAGTGGCTAGAGCATTTGAAATGGCTCATGAACTGGGTATGGCGACAATTCTATGGTGTTATTTAAGAAATCCTGAATTTAAGACAGGTGATGTGGACTATCATACAGCAGCTGATCTAACAGGTCAGGCAAACCATCTTGGTGCTACAATTCAAGCAGATATCATTAAACAAAAATTGCCAACAAACAATGGTGGTTTTAAAGAGTTGAAGTTTGGAAAATACCACCCTGATATGTATGACAAGCTTAGTTCAGATCATCCAATTGATTTAGCTAGATATCAAGTATTGAATAACTATGCAGGTCGTATTGGTTTGATCAATTCAGGCGGAGCATCAGGTAAAAACGATTTAGCGGATGCAGCTAAAACAGCTGTTATCAATAAACGTGCTGGTGGAATGGGATTGATTTTGGGAAGAAAAGCTTTCCAGAGACCTTTAAAAGATGGTGTTGAAATCATTAACACTGTTCAAGATGTTTATCTAACAAAAGAAGTCACTATCGCATAATTTGATGGTTATAGGGCCGCTATAATAGCGGCCTTTTTTATTCCCAGGGAAGTTTTCTCTTTTGCGCTGGAAGCGGACTCTTTTCATTTTCAATAATAATTTGCGAAACAATTTTATTTATTAAAGAGTCTTGACCTAAAGCCTGCATGGCTAGAAGTGTTCCAAGTGTTTTGGAAGCTTTTTTTATACTTGCTTTCGGTTCCTTGTAGGTTCCTTTAATGGGGATTTGAAGTGATACAGAAGGGGGGAGTTTCATTCCAAAAAGGTTATTTAAGGTAGAACTTAAGATGGCCAGTTTCATATCCAATTTCTGTGATTCCTTATCAATATTTCCCCAAGTGCAGATATGGATCATTTTATCGATGAGAATGTCAGCTCTTTTGATAGAAATTTTGGAATGGTCGATATTAAAATCGAAAGGAGCTACCCAGACAGTTGTGTTTGAAAGGGGAGCTTGTTGTAAAAAGGTCAAAAGAGCGTTTATGAATGGATCTATGGAAACATCTACTTTACCAATTTCCAAAATTCCCCGCTTGATCTCCATCTTTTCTAAAAAATGATTGGATAGAGGAGCTTTTAGATCGTAAATGGTGAGATAAACGGGATTTTGAAATCTGATTATATCTTCCAAATGTGAGTTGATGGGAACTAGTACTTTTTTAATAAAGTCATTACTTGGAGTAATACGAATGGATGCTGGACTTGTTAAAGAAAAGTTGTTTTGATCGATTTGACCTTTTGCATTTATTAATACATTGTTAGAGGTAACATTAACGGATAGGGGGGCCTTTTTGTCATCCATTGTCAAATTGATCTCTAGATCAGAGATGATGGTTCCTAGTAAATCTTCCATTAAAATAGTGCTGTTTGAAAGCTGTTTTTTTAGTAGAAGGTCGAATAAATTGGTTGGAAGTTTTTTTCCTTCGAAAGAAAAGGATTGGGTTTTATCTTTCTGAATATAGGAAAAATCAAAAGATCCTTTTGTTTGATGGATTTTGGTATTGCCTTGAAAACTGCTTTGGATCGTTTTGTCTTTCTGTGAAACTTTTGCTTGCATCTGATCGATTTTTACAGTAGGGAAATTTGGATGTTTTGAAATAAAAGAACCATTTTCAAGAGACATTTTGAGTAAAAGAGATTTTTGCAGGTTATCTGCTGTAATTGTTTTGATTAAAGGGTTTTCGATAAGAAGGGACTTTGCATTGAAGTCAAAATTTTTATGGTCGATTTGAACATTTATAAAGGATTGGGGTCCTGTCCATGAGAGATGAAATTTTTCTATTTGGATAGAAGAGTTTGTCTTTTTTTCTACCATAGAAAGAAGGATGTTTTTTCCATAGGAAGTATTAAAAAAAGAAGGAAGGAAGAAAATAATTAAAGCTAAAAAAATAACTAGAAATAAGAGAATTTTTTTCATAAAAACAAGGTTTTTTATATTGCATCTTAGAGGATTTTAAAACAATCTGTCAACTAAAAGAGGGGCTATTCGACTGTGACAGATTTTGCTAAATTACGAGGCTGATCAATTTCAGTACCACGTTTTTTGGCGATATAATAAGCAATCAGTTGTCCAACAATTGAGGAAGTGAGTGAGGCAAACAAATCGCTTGTGAACGGTACTTCGATCACATCATCGGCAATTTCCAAAAGTTCAGGACAAACTTTATGGGTGATGGCCAAGATTGGAGCTCCTCTGGCTTTGACTTCTTGAAGATTGCTCAGCATTTTGTCAAATGTTAGTTCATTTGCACAGAAGGCGATGACGGGCATCTTTTTGGAGATTAAAGCAATGGGACCATGTTTCATTTCTCCAGCTGGATAGCCGTTGGCATTCAGGTAGGAGATTTCTTTTAATTTTAAGGCAGCTTCAAGGCAGCAAGTATACATGTAGTTGCGTCCCATAAAAAAGAAGCTTTCAAAATGAGCATATTTTTTAGAGATCGTTTCGATTTCATCGGCTCTTTCCAATATTTGTTGTATGGAGCTTGGGATCTTGATGAGTTCTTCGATAAAAGCATTTCCATCTTCTTTGCTTTGGTGTCTAAGTCTTGCCATATATAAAGTGAATAGTGATAGTACTGTGATTTGTGCGGTAAAAGCTTTGGTGCTACAGACACTGATTTCAGGACCTGCATTCAAATAGATGCAACTATCTGATTCACGGGTAAGAGTTGAATTTCGTACATTAACAATCCCGAGGACTTTAGCTCCTTTTCCTTTGGCTTCTCTAACAGCAGACAAGGTGTCGGCGGTTTCTCCTGATTGGCTGATAGCAATTACCAAAGTATCTTCATTGATAATGGGGTTTTTAAAACGCAGTTCTGAGGCAAGTTCTGCATGTGTTGGAATTCGAGCTTTTTCCTCTAGCATCATGGCTCCAATACAACCGGCATGCCATGCGGTTCCACAAGCGATGATAAGGATTTGCTTGGTTCCCATCAGTTCTTGAGGTGTAAAATTGAGTGATTCGAAAATGGCTGTCTTATACTGATCGCAAATTCTGCCATAGAAAGCTTTTTTAATTGTTAAAGGTTGTTCAAAAATTTCTTTGATCATGAAATGATCAAAGCCATTTTTTGAAGGGATTCCTTCTTGGGAATCGAGAAGTTCTGTGAGTTTTTCGATGCGGTGATTTTTTTCGTTATACACTTCAATATGATTTTGGCTGATGCTGACAATTTCGTTATTCTTTAAATAAAATACATTGAGTCTGCGTCCTAGAAAAGCATTGGGATCCGATGAAATGAAGATTTCTTCTTTGTCGTCACTATGTCCTATTACCAAGGGATTTTCTCTTGCCATGGCAATGATTTCATTTGGATGATTTTTATGGATTACGGCAATAGCAAAAGATCCTTTTAGCTTATGCATGGTTTCGAAAACAGCTTGTTTGATTGATCCACGATAATATACGGAGATCATCTGAGCGATGACTTCGGTGTCGGTATCTGTTGAGCAAGTGATGTTTTTTTCTGTCTTAAGCCATTTTTTGATTTCATTGAAGTTTTCGATAATGCCGTTATGAACGACAGCCACTGTGTGTTTATAGTCATGATGGGGATGGGCATTTTCCTTGGATGGCTTCCCATGGGTAGCCCAACGAGTGTGTCCGATTGTAAGGGATAGATCTAAATCGTTTACATTGATGCTTTTTTCTAAAACTGCAATGTTGCCCACTTCTTTGTAGATATGCAATTCGCCATTTTTGATGCCGGCGATTCCAGCGGAATCATATCCTCTATATTCTAATAATTTAAGACCGTCTAAACAGTTTCTTACAGAATGTTCATTTCCAATATATCCAAATATTCCGCACATAACATCAATCCAGTCTTTGTATTTTTGGAAATTATCGTCCAATAACTAAAAAGATTCAATGAATTTTAATTATCTGTAAAAAAGGATTGAAGATTTTTCTGAGAGAAGATATAGCAGAAATAGGAGATCTTTTATGACAAATTATAATTTATATAGGGAAATTCGCGAATTTATCCATCCTGTTAAAACCGTTATCAACGGTCAAGACACACTTGAAGAAGCAATTTCAAAACTTCATAAGACTTTTATAGATGATAAAATCATCTATTTTTATGTAGTGGATTCTGATAATCATTTGATCGGGGTCATTTCTACAAGAAAATTACTTTTATGGGATGGTCAGCATAAAGTTGCAGATGTCATGGAAAAGCCTCCGATTTTCTTAAAGGAAAATCAAACTTTGCAAGATGCCATGCAACTTTTTTCAGCAAGGGGGCTTTTAGCTTTTCCAGTTGTTGATGAAGACAATCATCTTTTGGGTATTGTGGATGTTGGCATGTATATCGAAGAGAAGTTTGATATAGCGGATGCACGTCATAGATCCGATGTCTTTCAAATCATTGGTTTGACATTGGAAGAGGAAAAAAAATCATCTGTGATGCGTGACTATCGCCTGAGGATGCCATGGATTTTTTGTAATTTAGTGGGAGGTTTGATCTGCGCTATCATTTCGCAAGTCCATGAAAAGGTTTTATCGAAAACGATTATTTTAGCAATGTTCATTCCTTTGGTTTTAACTTTGAGTGAATCCGTTTCCATGCAGGCGATGACTCATAGCTTGCATTTTTTAAGAAGGCCAAAATTTCGTTTTATACATTTGCTTAAAAAAGCTTGGATGGAATGGAAAACGACTTCGCTGATGGCGGTAAGTTCTGGGATTATTGTTGGAATTGCCTCTCTTTTTTGGGGTGATGGGATTATGCCTTCGATAACGATTTGTTTCGGAATTGTTTTTTCTGTCATTCTTTCAGCTCTTTTCGGTATTTCTTTTCCTATCCTACTGCATAAATTTCGTCTTGATCCGAAAGTCGCATCAGGACCTGTCGTTTTGATGCTTGCAGATGTTTTGACTACTGCTTTTTATCTTTCTTTGGCAACTCGCTGGCTTCTGTAATTTTTTGCCAATGCGGTTTTTTTAAATGATAGATGATTAAAGGAATTACAAGAAATAGACCGATGCCTCCGATTAGAAAACCAATGAATTTCAAAGTTTGATTTTGAGAAAATTCATCAGGTGGAATAAATCCTGATAAAATGGCAAAAGAGCATCCGAATATTCCCATCAAGCAGATGAATATCAGACCGGTATTGTTGAATGGAATTTTAAAAGCTCTTTTTACAGACGGCTTTTTATATCTGAGAACAATGGCGGTGATAAACATGAAAATATACATGAATAAATAC
>DAOTHK010000061.1:0-7021 GCA_035447625.1 Chlamydiales bacterium | reverse complement strand
GATCTTCCGGCATGTGGCATAGATTCGATAAATCTTCTTTGTCCTTCAAGATAAATGGTATCGAAGGCCATAGAGGATTTTCCAGATCCTGAAACTCCTGTAAAAACGATCAGTTCTCCATGGTTAAGAGTTAAATCAACGTTTTTAAGGTTATGTACACAGCAATTTGTGATTTCAATTTTTGATTTTTTCACAGGGGTTTTCACTTAATAAACTTTAAAAAAGTATAAGAGATTTTTTTTCAATCTTCAAGCAACATCTTTACTTGAAAACTATCATCATTTAAATTATGACAATGGTTTAGAAGCTATAAAGATTTTTTGGAGATTCGATGAAAAGGCAAACTAAAATTATTTGTACGATTGGTCCGGCAATTGATTCATACGATGCCATTTTACAAATGATTGATAAAGGAATGAATGTCGCAAGGATCAATTTTAGTCATAGTGATCATGAACATCATCGTCGAGTCATTTCAGATTTAAAAAGAGCCAGAAAAGAAAGGAATAAGCCTCTTGCAATACTTCTTGATACGAAAGGGCCTGAAATTCGTGTAGGTGTTTTGTCGCAGGGGACGATCGAATTGAAAAGCGGGGAAAGATTTTCTTTAGTGGATAAGCTGACTGGAAAAAATAATGAAATCCCCATCAATCCGTTTAACGCTTTAAAAAATGTTTCTGTAGGTAACAGAATTCTATTTGATGATGGATATATTATTACCGAAACGGTTGAAGTTTTAAAAGATCGTATTATTGTTGAAGTGAAGAATTCGGGTATTTTGAAAAGTAGAAAAGGTGTAAATGTTCCAGGAGTGTCGATTTGCCTTCCTCCAATGACGGATCAGGATCGGGAGGATTTGCTTTTTGGTCTTGAAGAAGAAATCGATATGGTGGCAGCTTCTTTCATTCGTTCCAAAAGTCATGTGGAAGAAATTAAAGAGTTTCTAAAAGAGCATGGTAAAGAAAATATTCCGGTATTTTCAAAAATTGAAAATAGCGAAGGGGTGGAAAATTTTGATGAAATTTTAGAAGCTTCCGATGGCATCATGGTTGCTAGAGGAGATCTTGGTGTCGAAGTGGATATATCATCTGTGCCTGCCTTGCAAAAGAAGATGATAAAAAAATGTTATATGGCATTCAAACCTGTGATTATTGCAACGCAGATGCTTGAATCGATGATAGAGCACCCTCGTCCGACAAGGGCGGAGGTTTCAGATGTTGCCAATGCTATTTATGATAGTACAGCTCTTGTCATGCTTTCAGGAGAGACAGCTATGGGTAAATATCCATTCGCTGCTTTATCGCAAATGGTTGATGTGATTGAAAATACAGAAAAGGATTTTGATTTTGATTCTTTTTTTCATAAGCGTTCGCATATTCGGTGTTTGGATACATCAACAGCAGTTGCGATCGCAGCTGTCAATACGGCTTATAATATGGAGGCAAAAGCTTTATTTGCTTTTACCAGTAGTGGTTTTACAGCTCGTTTGGTGGCCTCCCTTAGACCTAAAATACCTTTAATCGCTTTGACAACGGATTTGCAGGTATATCATCAATTAGCTTTTATCTGGGGAGTGATTCCTGTTTATGTTGAATCTTGTCAAAGTTCTGAAGAAGCATTGGAGATTATGAAAAGTTTTGCTTTGACAAATCAAGTTCTTCAAAAAGATGATTTGGTAGTAGTTACAGCAGGCTCACCTTTTGGAAAGAAAGGTTCTACAAATATGATCATTGTCGAACATGTTTAGTGCATAATCATTTCTAAAAAACTAGCGGCGCAGATACTTGCCGTTTCAGCTCTTAAGATGTTTTGGTTTAAAGAGACTCCTTCGAAGTTTTGTTTGTGCAAATATGCAAGTTCTCTTTGTGAAAAGCCTGATTCAGGACCTACGATAAATCCAATAGAAGAATCTTTAGCTTCTTTAATTTTTTTAGAGATGAAAGGTGCTTTTGGATCGATATCGCCGTAGAAAAGTGTGAGGCTTTTTGGAATTTTTTCAAGACTTTGAATATATGATATCTCAGGTAAAAAAGTTCTACCAGATTGTTTGGTGGCAGCAATTAATATTTTATGCATTCTATCTAATTGATTGTCTGAAATAGTTTTTTTGATAGATTTTTCTGCTGGAAAGAAAATGAAATGATCGATTCCAAGCTCTGTGGCTTTTTCTAAGATGAAGTCGGTTTTTGTATGTTTACATAATGCTTGAATTAGATAACGTTTGATTTTTGGAAAAGGAGTAATTTGAAGATCTTCGATATAAAGATTAGCGCAATCTTTTTCAATGGTTTTGATTTTTGCAGTGGCAAGCATGCCTTTGCCATTGATGATTTCAACAATCATTTCTTCTTTTTTTCTCATGACTTTTGTCATATGACGAAATTCTTCGCCATAAATTGAAATCGTAATATGTTTTTTTAGATCTTGATTGGAATAGAATCTAGAGTGTGGCATGGCTTTGCTCTTTTTGGATAGTTCTTAATATTGCTGCTGTTAAGTAATCCGAGTTTCGAGATAAAGGGTTTTGCGTGTTTTTTAAGGCAATATTTTTAATTTTATTCATGTCAAAAGTTTCAATGACACTTAACTTTTTAAAATATTTTTCGATTTTTGCGATGGTTCCAAAGTTAAAAAGTAGCTTCGGTCTATAATCTTTTTGAAAAAAACTTTCAGTATTTTCGAAAAAATGGAATTCAAAGTCATTTAAAAATTGTGCAAAAGCATCATTTTTGTAGGTATAGACAATGAGTAATTCATTAGGATAAATCTGTTTGAATGTTTCCAGTATGTTAATATCCTCGTTGATATTGCCGGATAGGATGATAAGGATGCAGTCATATCGAAAACGCTTATAGATAAGTTTTAGAGATTGTTGTTTCCATCGATTATGTTGCCACATCCATTCTGCAGGTCTTTGTTTTATAGAGTCTTCAAATTTTTTCATGACCAAATTCATCAGATAAGGAACTTCTGTTTCAGTAGAGTTATTTAGGTTGGGGAAAATTGGATCGCTATAATGAATTTCATAGCCATTAGAAGTTCTCAGTGTATTTGCGACAATGATGGGGCTTTGCGTTTTGTATGCTAAAAGTGCAGGCGCGTTGGATGTCCAAGCTTTTCTTCCCATGAAAGGGTAATGATAAGAGCTTTCGACAACGGCTTGATCTCCTACAATTCCCAAGAAAATCCCTTTGCGAAGAGCTTTTAAGCTTTCCTTTAAGGCATTATTAGGATTAATGATTCTTCCGCCATTTTTTTGACGAATGGAGAGGATCCAATGGTAGAGAGGACGATTTTTGATAGGTTTTCCAATAGCGATTCCTTTCATCCTTGTTGTGCCATCTATAAATAAGGCTTCCCAATTAGCTTGATGACCGCAGAAAAAAATGATTCCTTTGCCTTCATTGTAGAGTTGTTGCGCAATTTCCGGATTTTTACAAAGAATCTTTTTATAAGCTTTTTTCCGATTTAAAAAAGGATATTCAAGCATGGTGATGATCAAATTTTTAAAAGAATCTTTAGCCAGTTTTTCAATTTCTCTATTAGATAAGTTGAGATCTTTGGCAAGCGCCAGGTTGCTCAATGTTCTTTTGCGGAGTTTTGAGAGTATTGGATAAAGTATAATACTTAAACTAAGGGCAGCTTTTCTGACGAAGCCTAGTGGCAAAATGGAAAAAGGCAAAAGAGAAAATCGGATTAAAAGATATTGGAATTTATAACGATTCATTTTCAATCAGTTCAATATATTGTTTAAGTTGGTTTGAAAAGTCATATTGTCGCACAGAATTTCTAATTTGTGTAGAAAAGTTAGCTGTTTTTGGATTTTTTAAAGCTTTTTTGATCGCATTTGTCATTTCGTGGAGATCCATGGACTTAGGAAGAATGATGCCGTTTTCCTCTGTAATAATTTCTTTTCCTCCATTGAAAGCAGATGTGATGACAAAAAGCCCCATGGCTAGAGCTTCAATTGTAACATTGGCAAAAGGATCATAATAAGAGGGAAGAACTAGCGTATGGGCTTTTTGAAGATAGGGAATGATATTTTTTTGAGATCCTAGAAATGAGACTTTGTTTGTAAGGCCTAGTTGTTTTGCGATCTTTTTAAAAAAGTTGATGCGCTTGTCTTTTCCAATAATGGTTAAATGAAACTTTTCTGAAATATTGGCTAATGAATACAAAAGGGGGATTAGGCCTTTTCTTTTATAACCATTTCCTATGAAAATAAATTCATGAATGTCTGAAGCTTTTAATTCTTTGGATTCTTCAAAAGAACTATTTAATTCATTCCATTCAACACCATTATGGATCACTTTGAGTTTGTCGGATAGAATAGGATAATGCTCAAGATATTGCTTTTTGATCATATGGGAATTGACGATGACTTTTTTTAATGAAGGATCTTTTAAGGATTTTTTTTCTATAAAAAGCAATATTTGATGCAATGGATTGATTTTAAAAGAGAGTTGTTTCCAAAAAGAATCTGTAGCTTTTCTGGACTGGAGATATGCTTTATGAACGCCACCTCCAGAGCGGATGAAATGTTGTGAGGAATTTCTTTCTAAACCGAAAAAAGTATAGGTGGGATTTCTTTTTTTGAATTTTTTACAAAACCTATCGAATTGCCAAAATTTTAAAAAAGAGGGACCGAAGGTTTTTGCTTGAATATATAAGTAATCAGGATTTTGAATTAGAGGGACAGATGTGGAGATAATAAGTATAGTCCACCCTTTTTGTGAGAAAATACTACATATTCTATCCATGTATTTCTCAAGGCCACCTCGAGTATGGACCTTGAATTTTAAAATCGTTAGAACTTTATTGTTTTCCAGAAGGTTTTTCGGATGTATCTGTTGAGACATTGATTAAATTCCCTTTCAATTTGATAGATAGGTTGAGCTTTTTGTTATTTTCAGTATAGATGCGAAATTGATTCATAAAACTTCTGAAGCGGATTCTAAGATACTCTTCTTGAAGTTTTGATTTTGATGGATAAGTATCGCTTGTTTCTGAAAGAGTTTTGGTTACATATTTATCTTCCAAGTCGTGAGGTAAAATGAATTGAACGCTCCATTTGGAGGAATCATTATTTGTTTCAGGGAGAGGAACTATTACAATTTGTAAAGAATTTCGAATTGAATCTAAGAAAAGTCTGCTGACGCCGTGAGCATATAATGGAATATTGGTATAGAAAATTTGATTTTTTTGCGTTAGAAACTCATTTTCCGTTAGTTTATAAGTACCGGGGTTGATGGTTTTGCTATGTTTACTTGGAAAAAATACCTGAACGGGAATGGGTTCTCGGATAGGTTGCTGTTCTTTGATGATAAAATCGATTTTTAATGCTTTGGCATGAGGATCATCGATTTTTAAAGGAGTATTGGAAATGGAGGGAATATGCACTTTTTTCCAATCTTCCGGTACAAAAAAACTGATGATATCTGTTTCTTTAGAAGAGGTGGTTTGAATAGCATTCAGTTCATTTTGAGAAATGTCATCCAAATTAAAGGTTAGTTTAATGCCTTCTGACTTAAGGTCGGCTACGGTCTTTTGTGGGCCGGAAACTGTAATGTATAGTTGATAGGGCCATATGTCTAAAAATTGGTATCCTCTAGGGGCTTCTCCAATTGGTGCGGTAATGAATATGGGTACTCTTGTGGTCATCAGTTCACTTAATTTAATGATGAAATCTTTATGAACGACTTTGCTGATATTTTTTGTTAAGTCCAAATCAGGATTATTTGGGACAAGATTTGATTTATCGATCATTGCCACAAATTCATCTTCCTTCCCTTCGGCATCGATAACAACAGAAAAATCCGAACCTGAAAGATTTTCTAAAAGAGATTTATTACCTGTAATTGAAAGGTTGATTTTTTGAGATAAAAAGCCTGAAGGTTGCAAACCTTCCACGGTTTTATTCTCAGGAAGATTGATGATCTTAACTGGTATGTTGCGTATGATTTTTACAGTAGTCATCGAATGATTGACAAGCATCCAAATCACCATAGCAAATAGAATGGCGACTAGTTTTCTTTGCCAATTATTAAAAAAAATTGATCTTAGTAATGATTTCATTGTTTCAGCCAGTCTCTAAATTTCAATTTTGTTTTGAAAGGAAGGGTATTCGGAGGATTGAAAATACTGCGGATAATTCCTTTAAAACGATCTAATTTGATGCCACGTGTCATGATGCCATCTCTTGCGATAGATACCTTGCCTGTTTCTTCTGAGATAACAATGACAATCGCATCCGTTGCATGACTAAGACCAAGTCCTGCTCGATGGCGGGTTCCCATGGATTTTGTCAGTTGAGAGCTATCCTCGGCAAGAGGAAGAATTACAGCTGCAGCTAAGATTGTTTTATCTCTGATGATAACAGCTCCGTCATGTAATGGCGTTGTTGTTGAAAAAATGGATTCTAAAAGTTCGGATGAAAAATTTGCATTGAGCATGACGGCTCTTGAGGCATATTCATTTAGAAAATCTTCATTTTCTAAAACGATTAATGCACCGATTCTTTTTTCAGCTAAACGATAGGTGGAGCTTGCTAGTTGATCTAAAAAGGTATCAAATTCGGTAATCCCTTTGAAGTTTTTTCCCTTAATGCTTAGTTTAGAAAGAGCCATCCGAATTTCCGGTTGAAAAATGATGATAACTCCAATTACTGCTGCATTACCTAAAACGAGCATGATTTTATGCAATATAGGAAGGTTGAGCCAATGTGATGCTGCGAAAATTAAGATGAAAGCTAAAAATCCCCAAAGCAAATCCATTGATTTGGTATTCCAAAAAAAGGAAAATAAATAATTGAGAATGATCGCAATGATTGCCATCTCAAGTATCGGGATTATAAAACTCATAATATACCTTTCTTCTAACTTGATCTTATAATAATAAGCTTAAAAAGGAAAGAACCATCATGAGATAGGAGTCTTTTTTTTATATTCATAAAAGGTTAAAGCTACGAATCTTGGAGATATAGTGCAAGTAGAAGAATTTATTTAATATGATGTATAAGGTC
>DAOTHK010000060.1:0-7046 GCA_035447625.1 Chlamydiales bacterium | reverse complement strand
CATTGAAAGACAAGGTAAATAAACTTATCGATGATTTTGCTTCCAAAGGATACCGTACTTTGGGCGTTGCGAAAAAAGAGAATAATAATTGGATTTATTTAGGTATGATTCCTCTTTTTGATCCTCCTAGAAAAGATACAAAAGCAACACTTGAAGAAGTTAAAACGATGGGAGTCTCTGTAAAAATGGTTACAGGAGATCATGAAGCGATTGCTAAACAACTTGCATCAGAACTGGATCTTGGAACAAATATCGTTTCCGTTTCCCATCTGAAAGAAATGGTTCAACATGGAGAAAACCCGGATAGATTACTTACAGAAGCTGATGGTTTTTCAGAAGTCTTTCCAGAACATAAATTCCGTATTGTGAAAGCTTTTCAAAGTCATCATCATATAACAGGAATGACTGGTGATGGCGTTAATGATGCACCTGCTCTAAAACAAGCGGATGTTGGAATCGCTGTATCAGGTGCTACCGATGCTGCCAAACAAGCAGCCGATCTAATCCTAACTAAACCTGGATTGAATGTGATTGCTAAAGCAATCGAAGAAGCTAGAAGGATTTTTGGCCGTATGAAAAGCTATAACATGTATAGAATTTCAGAAACCTGCCGATTACTTCTTTTCTTATGTCTTTCCATGATTGTATTCAACGACCATCCTCTAACCGCTATTATGATTATTTTAATCGCTCTTTTAAACGATATTCCTATCATGATGATTGCCTATGATCATATGCATGTACCGAATAAACCCACTCATTGGAATATGAAGGAGATGTTTACAATAGCGCTTGGCCTTGCTGTTGTCGGGGTCATTTCAACATTTGGTCTATTTTGGATTGGAGAGCAGTATTGGTTCAACTCTGTTCAAGATCCATCCCAGAAATTCTATCTTTTAAGAACCTTAGCTTTTATGGGTATTTTATGTGGAGGCAATCTCACTATTTATATTACTCGTAACAGAGGAACTATCTGGCAAACACCACTTCCTGAATGGAAATTTTTCCTAGCTACTTTTGCTTCTTTAGTTGTTGGAACTTTAGTTTCCGTCTATGGACTTGGTACAAGCGATTTTGTTGGAATCGGTTGGAAATATGTGATCTATTCCTGGATTTATATCCTGATTTGGTTTGTGATCTGTATGTTTGTTAAAGAAGGTCTTTATCGCCTTTTAGGAGAAGACCTCAATTATCAAGATCCAATAGATTCTAAATAAAAAATCTAAGTCTTAAGAGTTTCTTAAGACTTAGAGTATTTCTTTTTGATATTTTGAAGAGTTTTCTTCAAAGAAGTTTTGACACTAGGATCAACACGATCTATATAAAGAGTACCGTGCAAATGATCATTTTCATGCATCAGCTCTCGTGCTTTGTATCCTTCTACTCTTTCACGGTGCACTTTTCCATTTATATCCAACCATTCGATATCAATAGCTGCAGGTCTTACCACCGGCGCAAATAATCTTGGAATAGAAAGACATCCCTCATCCAGACAAATAGTGTCTTTTGAAGGGTTAGAGATAATAGGATTAATATAGACTTCTGCATCGCCAAGATAAGGCTCTTTATCCTCTTCTTCAATTAAAGGGCGGATGACAAAAATTTTTAAAGACTTGCCAACTTGGGGAGCAGCAAGTCCTACACCATTTTTAGCATCCATGGTTTCGATCATGTTATTGACAAACTCTTTAAGTTCGGAATTAAATTCCGTAATTAAAGAAGATTTTTTTCTTAAAATGGGATTTCCATAATAACATAGATCTAAAATCATTAGTTACCTTCTACTGGAGCTTCGATTTCAACAGGTTCTTTCAAAGGCTGGGAAGATTTCATAGAAGATGTCCAGATTGAAAGAATCAAAGAAGAAGCGATGAAAATCGTTGCTAAATATCCTGTGAATTTTTTTAAAACATCGGCTGTCGATGTACCAAATAATGAATTGGATGAATCTCCTCCAAAAGCTGACCCAAGACCTAAACTTTTTGACTCTTGCATCAAGATTGTGAAAATCAATAGCACTGATAGGAATAGGAAAAGAAAAATAGATAAATAAAACATAAATGACATAGTTTAGTCCTCAATTAACATTTATTAATAACTTCTGCAAAAGTATCCGGATCCAGAGAAGCTCCGCCTATCAAAGCTCCATCAATATTCTTTTCATTCATTAAAGCTTCAATATTAGCAGGTTTGACAGATCCGCCATATAAGATGGAGATTTTATCAGAAATTGTTTTTCCATACAGCTCTTTTAATACTTTTCTAATATAAGCATGTGCTTTTTCAGCTATTTCAGGTGTTGCTGTCTTGCCGGTACCAATCGCCCAAACAGGTTCATAAGCTACAACAACTTTTTCCATATCCTTTTCAGAAACATTTTTCAAAGCTGTTTTGATTTGTGTTTCCAAAACTTCTTCAGTTTTTTCGCTATCTCTTTCTTCTTGAGTTTCTCCTATACAAAGAATCGGCTGCAAATCATCTTTAAGTGCTCTTTCAAGTTTTTTTTGTATAAATTCATTACTTTCTTTGAAAATATGTCTTCTTTCGGAGTGTCCTAATAGAACAAATTCAGCTCCCGCATCCTTGAGCATAATCCCGGCAATTTCACCTGTAAAAGCACCTTCTGTGGCATCATTCATATTTTGAGCACCTATAATGATATTCGTTCCTTCTGCAGCTTTTGCAGTCTCAGAAATCATCGTAAAAGGAACAGCTAAATAAATAGATGCTAAACTGGATCCGACTTTCGATTTCAAATTTTCGATAAAATCCACAGCTTCCTTAGTGGTTTTATACATTTTCCAATTGCCCGCAATAATTTGTTCTCGACTCATAACCAACCTCAATAAATTTTTGAATTGATAGAATATTATATTGAAAAAAGTTCCAAATCAAGGAAAAAGGATTTGATTTCCTTTTATGCAAATTAATTTTGTAGTAAAATCAAATCTTTAAAATTTTACCTATGCTTTATTTATATGATTATAGAGAACAAAGTTTATTCCGTTTCAGAACTGACATTTGCAATCAAAGCACATCTGGAACCTCAATTCAGACAGGTATTTTTAAAAGGAGAAATCAGCAATTTTAAAAGGCAATCCTCTGGACATTTCTACTTCAGTTTGAAAGATGCTAATGCTCAAATTTCTTGTGCCTTCTTTAAAGGCAGTCAAAAAAATTTGACACGTCTACCCAAAGATGGTGATCATGTCCAAATAGTTGGAGAAATTTCCGTTTATCCTCCTCGAGGAAATTACCAAATGATTGTAAGATCGTTGCAGCATGAAGGAGTAGGAGATCTTTTAAAAAAACTGCATGAGCTAAAAGAAAAATTAAAAAATATGGGTTGGTTGGATTCTTCCATAAAAAAACCGATTCCCAAACTCCCTAAAAGAATTGGCATTGTCACCTCCCCAACAGGAGCTGCTGTCCAGGACATGCTGAATGTTTTGACAAGACGTTTTTCCAATCTTAATATCTTAATCAATCCCGTTAAAGTACAAGGACCCGGCGCCGCTGAAGAAATTGCTCAAGCAATCAATGAATTCAATAACTATCAACTAGTTGATGTCATCATTGTTGGTAGAGGTGGTGGAAGCATTGAGGATTTATGGGCATTTAATGAAGAAATCGTTGCTAAAAGTATTTATGAATCAAAGATTCCAATTGTTAGCGCTGTCGGACATGAGACAGACACTTCCATTTCGGATCTTGTAGCTGATTTAAGAGCTCCTACACCCTCTGCTGCAGCAGAACTGATCACAAAAGAAAAAGCTCACTTCCTAGAAAAAATTGAGTATTTTTCCAGACAATGCGATGAATCCATTATCAAGCAAATCAGATCGGAGAAAAAAGCTCTTTTACAATTAATCAAAGCACCTGTTTTTAGTTCTTCGAATTTCCTTAACATTGAAAAACAGAAATTAGACGATATCCAATCAATACTTGATAGATCTATCTCAAACAAGCTCAGTCATATAAAAACTATTTTAATTCAAATGCAAAAACAGACCTATTCACTTTCTCCCAAACAAAAATTGGAATATCTCAAACAAAAATTCAATTTTTTGAGTATTAGTTTAAATGAAAAAATGATTAGCAAACTAACTCTATATAAAAACAATTTCAAAAGCTTAGACACTCAACAGCAAATACTTAACAAAAGTATTACGCTTTTAAACCAAAAAAAATCCCAATACAAACAATTAATAGCCCATTTAGAGGGAATAAATCCAAAAAATCTTTTAAAAAAGGGCTACAGTATTCTCTTTAATCAAAAGGATGGATCGACTATCCTATCTACATCACAAATTAAAGAAAATGAGTCAATTAAAGCTTTAGTTTCTGATGGGGAATTTTTAGCAACAGTTACAAAAATCAAGGAATAATCATGAGCGAAAATAAATTAAGTTTTGAACAATCTTTCGAAAAGCTCGAAACGATTTTAGAAAAAATGAATTCCAATGAAATTACATTAGATGAATCACTTAATCTCTTTGAACAAGCTGATGCTTTAATCAAAAATTGTAATCAAAAGTTAAATGCTGCAGAACAGAAAATAGAAATACTCATCAAAAATAGAAATAATGAAATAACACTCGATCAAAACCAAACACCCCAAACAAAACCTTTTTTAGAAAAACCCAATGCATCCTTAGATGAAGAAATCCCCTTTTAACGTCTATGAATAATTCTCCCGTTCAAAATAGCTTTTCCAGCCAGCTGATAAAAAATGCTTCTTTAAATGAGTTAAAGACTTATGCAGAAGAAATCAGAGAGATGATCTTGGATGTTCTTTCCACAAACGGAGGCCATTTAGCTTCCAATTTAGGCATTGTGGAATTAACGCTTGCGTTACATAAAGTGTTTGACTCCCCTTCAGATCAATTTATTTTCGATACCTCCCATCAGACATATACACACAAGATTTTAACACAAAGAGAGCAGCCTTTTGAAACTCTAAGAAAATACCTAGGACTTTCAGGATTTGCCAATCCCGACGAGTCTGTTCATGATCACTATTTTGGAGGACATGCAGGAGTTGCATTATCACACGCTTTAGGTGCTGCTGAAAACAGGGATTTGCAAGGAAAAAATTCTCACGTTATTCCCATCCTTGGGGATGGAAGTCTGACATGCGGTATGATTTTCGAAGCGCTGAATAATATCAAAAGAGATTTAAAGAACTTCATTATCGTTTTAAATGATAATGAAATGGCGATTTCCAAAAATGTTGGTAATATCTCCAATGTTTTGAGTCGCCTTTTGAATAACCCCACTTCCAACAAACTTTATCAAGAAATTCAAGTTGCACTATCGAAAATACCAGCTTACGGAAAAGCCATAGCTACGCAAGGTGAAAAAATCAAAAGCTCTATCAAAAACCTTGTTTCACCTGCACCATTTTTTGAACATTTCGGTCTCGATTATATCGGCCCCATCGATGGACATAATCTCAAACAACTAACCGATACATTTACAGCCTTAAAACATTGCACAAGACCTGTTTTGGTACATGTAAATACCCAAAAAGGCAAAGGTCTTTTAGCAGCAGTTGAAAACCCTACTCCTTATCATGGAGTCGCACCGTTCAATAAAATTGATGGCTCTTTTCAAAAAAGTTCGAAAATTACTTTTCCAAAAATCTTTGGAAAACACCTTATGGAACTTGGAAAACAAGATCCAACTTTGCAAGTAATCACACCTGCCATGATGTCCGGTTCCTGCATCACCGAATTTTATCAGAAATATCCTCAAAGAGTACATGATGTCGGAATTGCCGAAAATCACTGCGTGGCATTTGCAGGAGCTGCTGCCAAAGAAGGCAAACATAAGTGGATTATCAGTATTTATTCCACCTTTTTACAAAGAGCATTTGATAATGTATTCCACGATGTTTGTCTGCAAAGATCTCCTGTTATTTTTGCTATCGACCGCGCGGGAATTTCCGCTGCCGACGGAGCTACTCATCACGGTATCTACGATTTGGGATTCTTACTTGCCATGCCTCATCTAATCGTGGCCCAACCTCGCAATGGGCAGCTTTTAAAAGAGCTCTTTTCTTCAGCTATGCCCTTAAATGCTCCTATTGCTATCCGTTATCCCAATATGGCAACAAACTTGGATGATCTTCCTCTAAAACATCGGGAAGTAGGTAAAGCAGAGATTATCCAAAAAGGACAGAAACTTTGCATCATTGCTTTGGGTCATATGTATTTAACAGCTTTGGAAGTTTCCAAAAAATTAGAAGAAAAAGGCATCACTCCAACCATTGTCGACCCTGTCTTTCTTGCTCCTTTTGACAATGCTATGTTGGAAAATATTTGTAAAAATCATACCCATATTGTAACGCTCGAAGAACACAGCGTAAACTTTGGCTTGGGAACAATTGTTAATTCTTATATGATCCAAAGTGAGTACAGTAGTATCAAAGTCAGGAATTTTGGCATTGGAAAAACTTTTCTCCCTCATGGAGATTATCCAACCATTATGAAACTTCTAAAATTAGATGCTAACTCACTTTATAAAGAAATTATCAGTTGGATTTGATTTGATGAAAATAGCCATATATCCTTCCAATAAAATAGAAGCAGCATATGATGTTGTTTGTAAAATTGTATCATTTTTAAAGAAAAAAAATATCGAAGTCTATACCGAAAATGGACTCGCCCAAAAACTTGGGATAAACTCTATTAGCTCATTTTCTGAAAATGATCTGGATTTCATTATATCTCTTGGCGGAGACGGCACTATCTTACGTATTCTCCATAAAGAAAATCATCTTAATGCCCCTATCTTGGGTATTAATTTAGGTTATCTTGGATTTATGGCAGATATTCCAATTGAAGATATGGAAGCGAGCTTGCAAGAACTGATTGATGGTGAATATACCGTTGAAAACCGTATGATCATCGAAGGAAAGACAGAGAACAACTTTTTATATGCCGCCAATGATCTTGTCATCCATCGCGGACAAAACCACAGCTTGATTGAACTTTCCTTATATATCGACAATCTTTACGTAAATACCTTTTTAGCAGATGGCC
>DAOTHK010000059.1:6781-7058 GCA_035447625.1 Chlamydiales bacterium | reverse complement strand
GCTCAATATTTAACAAAGAATGATACGGAATATAGTAATAATCCTCAGTTATATTTATTAATTGCATATTGTTATAAAAATAAAGATCGTGATTTGAAAAATTTTGTTAAAAATGCTGAATATGCCTTGTCTCTTGAAAAACCTATGGATGATAAAGGAAATATTCATCTTGAACTGTTTAATGCATATCTTGATTTATATCGCTTATCTAAAAATGAACAAAAAAAACAATACCAAGATAAAGCCGCTCAATATCTCTTTTTGGCTATGCAGAATC
>DAOTHK010000059.1:0-6771 GCA_035447625.1 Chlamydiales bacterium | reverse complement strand
CAAAAGAGTATTGCTCAAGAGAATACATTGTGGCTAGTCGATTACTATTATTCTCAATTGGAGAATGATTCCAAATCAGAGTTTTTTGAATTAGAACCTTTAACAGAGCAACAAATTGTTGTAGCAAAAAGGTTGGTTCAGCTACTTGAAAAAGAATCTTTGCCTCAAATAAAAATATTAAAAGATAAGATCGATTTAGAGGAACAGTTTGTAAAATTAGCGACTTCATATGCTTGGATCAATCAAAATGAAAAGCAACGTAAATTATTAGAATTTTTAAAAGTCAATTATGAAAAATATCCTGAAGAAAATTGGCAATATAAGGAAAAAGTATTTTACGATTTGGCTATAGCTTATAAGCACTTAGAAGAAAAAGAAAAATCATTAACGCTTCTTGAACAGCTTGCTTCATCAGAGAAAAAGACCCCAATTTCTGCGATTGCCTCATATAAAATGGCTATGATGATTATTGAAAAAACGAAAAAACCGGATTTGAATTCTGGCAATGTTGATTTTTTAAGAAGTTTGACGTTATTGAAAACGCTTGGTACTCAAAAAGATATTCGTACTGAACCTATTCATATTGAGGCGGCATTATCCTATGCTGACATTCAATCGTCTTTTGCTGAGGATCATTTGAAAAAAAAGAAATTCTTACTTTCTCGAGTTAAGAAATATTATCTTTCAGAGGATGATTTGATTTCGAAAGATTATCATTTTCGTAAGAAAAGTCTTCCAGAGAAAGAGCGTTTATTTAATGCTTACATTCAACTTATTGATTTAGAATTAGATTTGATTAAATTACAAGAAAAGCCAGATCCTTCTCTTTCTAATAGAATTAAAATAAAGATAGAAACATATGAAAAAGGGAATGATGCCCAGATATCTTTATTAAATATGCGCTATGCAAAATGTAAAAAAGAATTTATCGAAATCATTAAAGGTTATCAAAATAATGCAAAGGAATAAGACAAAAAAGAACTTTTTTTTAGCATTTTGTATAGTTTTATCGGTTCTTCTTCATTTGGTTTTTATTTATTATGTTCATAATAAAACTTATTATAATAATGAAGATGTGTTTACTCGTTTAGAAGAGGAAATTCGTTCACCGATTTCTAATGATTCTTTTATTTCGGATGAATCGCAAGTATTTTCAATGCCACTGGTTCATTCCGAAGTTCTAAAACAGGAGATGATCAAAGGTAAAGAGCTTACGCCTGTTAATGAAGAAAATGAGCAATTTAATGTTGATTTGAAGAAAGAGGTTAATCAGCAGTTTCATTCTTTGGAAGTGGCTTTTTCTATCCCTGAAACAGTAGAACAGTTTTTAGAGAGTGAGAAAAATAGTGTGGTTTTTCCTTTTGAGCCCTATCGTTTTTCTGATGAAGTTATTGCGCAATTAAAGTCTTATGATAAGCAATTGCCTGCATCAGAACTTGAGGTTGTCAATCAGTCAAAAAGACAATATTTTTTAAGTGAAGAAAAAACACAGTTATTTGCTATCAGTCCTTTAAAAAAAGTAGAGAGTTTGAACAAAACGCGGTTTCAAAATGTTCAGTTAACATTTTCTTTACCGCCGTCGTCGGATGCAGAACTTTTTCAATCTCTGCAAAAAGATTTACAAGTTGAAACCATTCAGATAGCTCGTCCTTCTATAACTCCTTCTTTTGTTTCATTGCCGTCTATGTCTCAAATGGATACGACTTCATATGCAGATTATTTTGATTTGGATGTTATGTATCAAAAAAGCCCCGATGGAAAAGGGTATATTTTTGCGATTACTGTTTTGCCAGATCCAATTCATAAATTTCAGAGAATCCCTCAATGTTATTATTTTATTATCGATAAATCTAATGGTATTCAGAAGCAGCGCTTTTCTATGACAAAAAATGCCGTTATTTCTGCTTTGTCACAGTTAAAGGAAAAAGATCGATTTAATATAGTAACTTTTGATTCAAAAGTAGACATTCTTTCGTCAGAGCCTTTATCGAATACAAATGTTATGGTGAGAAAAGCAAAATCTTTTTTAAATTATCAAAAGATTGGCAGTTTCTTTAATTCCACCAATTTATTTAGTCCTCTTTATTTAGCACTGCATAAGCTTGATGATCCAGATCAGATTAATACAATTTTTTATTTTTCAAATGGTGAAGATTTAGATAAATTTTCAAATTATAAAAAAATTCAAGAGTGGACAAAAAGCAATAGAGGAAGAATTTCTCTTTTTACTATTGCACAAATGGATGATAAAAATTTATCTGTTTTAGATTTAATGAGTCACTTAAATAAGGGTAAGATGACCGCTTCTGCAACTCTTCGTGGAACCAGAAGACATTTACAAAAAACAATGCAGTCTATTAGCTATCCGATTGCTAAAGATATTTCTTCTACTGCCATTTCAAAAAATTCCAATGTGCAAATTCAACTTCTTCCAGAAGAGGATCAATTATCCCATTTATATGCTAATAAGCCATACGTTATTTTTGGTAAAATCAATCAATTGGATGATTTTTTATTGTTTATTCAAGGAAGAAGAAAAGGCCACTATTTTAATATTAAAAAGAAAATTAGCTTTAATAAGGCTAAAGAAGGATTCAATGAATTAGATAAGCATTGGGCTGTCTTGCAAAGCTATCAACAGTATAAGGAATTTCTTTCCACAGGAAATCCAAAGCATTTACAAAATGCGGAAAATCTTTTAAAGCCGCACGATTTACCTCGAGCTTTTAAGTAATGCAGATTATTGCGGGCAAATACCGTGGGAGAAAGATTCAAACTTTAAAGGGCGATAATACCCGCCCAACGCTTGGTCATATAAGGGAATCTGTATTCAATATTTTGCAATCCGAAGTTGAAGATAGTCTGTTCTTAGATTTATTTGCAGGGTCTGGAGCAATGGGCATAGAAGCTTTATCTCGGGGAGCTGAAAGGGTTGTTTTTGTAGAAAAAAATCGAAGCGCTATAGAAGTCATTTTGAAAAATTTGGAAAAAATTGATGACTCTTATAAAGTATTGAAGCAAGACTGGAAAAAAGCTTTAGCCCTTCTTGAAAAACAAAACATTCTTTTCGATATTCTTTATGTTGATCCACCATATTGCATGTATAATGAAAAAGGATTTTGTGATTCTCTTATAAGCTCATTAAGAAAAATTATTCATGCAAATTCTGTAATTATGTTGGAAGTTGGGGTTAATGATCTGATACAATTGGATCAATTCGAAGATTTTCAGATAAAGACAAGAACAAAAGGCACAGTAGTGCTTTATGAAATTCGTTTAAAATAAATGATTTAGAAAAGAATTTATTTTTTTTTAAATATTTTCTTTTCTTTAAATATTCATTAAGTTAAATTTAAAAAATAATAAATCTGCTGGTAAGGTTACCCTGATAGCAAATGCTCATTCACGGCTTTTTTTGTTAGGGGATCATGACGCTGAATTTGATGCAGTTATCTCATCATTTTTGGGAAACGGTCCCACCTTGTATAAGGGTTGAATGGCTGCTATAGGCCCTTATCAGCGGATTTTTTTTGTTTTATAGTCTGTTTGATTGCTTATTAAACTTTTTATCTCATTCCAATTCATTGATTCAATGATGAATTGCTTTTCTAAGTTTTTTTGAATTTTATTGCAAAGCTCTTCTTTTTCTTTAAAATGACTTTTAAGTGAACATAAAAATGCATCATGAGAGCGATTCTTGCGGTATTTTGGGACTTTTTTAGGAAATCTAAGAAAAGACATGTTTTCTTTTTTATAGTGCCATAAAAAGCTTGTATGAAAGATCCAACGCTTTTGGGTGATGTAAAAAGCGTTTCCACCGCATTTTTTATTTTTTATTGTGAAATCATTTTCCTTTAAATTAAAAGGAAGGGGATCAAAAACATTTGAATAAAAGGAATGAAAAAATTGTAGAATTTTTTCTGGATATGCGGGGAAAGGAAGGTCTTGCGTATTGAAAATGAAGCTTATGAAAAGAGTGTTTGGATCTGTATAGACTGTTCCTCCTCCAGAAAAACGTCGGATAATTGAAGGAGGGGTTTTTTCTTCAAGGTTGAGCGTTTCTTCAATATTTTCATTTCTTCCTAGAATAATGCAATCTTCATGTCCCGAGCTAATCATGCATTGATTATTGGTGCTATTGAATAGAAGATCTTCTTCTAGCTGAAGCATTTCTTCGGTGGTTTTATTATGGTATTTTATGAGTTGTAATTTGATAGGCTTATCTAGTAAAGCCATTATGAATTGACTTTTGTTTTTTGTTTTTTTAGCGCTATCATAAGGATGGAAATATCTGCGATGGATACTCCCAGTATACGGGAAGCGGCTCCAAGTGTTGGTGGGGAGAAGAGTTTTAGCTTTTCTTTTGCTTCATTGCGCAGGCCGCTGATTTCTTCATATGAGAAATCTAGAGGTATTTTAATGTTATCTAGATGTTGTAGTTTTTCGATTTCTTTTTGCTGTCTTTTGATATAGCCTTCGTATTTGATGTCGTATTCGATTTGTTCATTTGTGTCTTTTCCAAGGTCGTTAAAAGATTTGTGTTTATTTAGGACATCTTGGTAGGAAACATCTGGTCTTGCTAGCCATTTTTTAAAGGTAACTTTCTGATTATTTTCGGTAAAATAGTAAGTTTCTAAGTTTTCTTTAATTGATTGAATCGCTTCTTTTTTTTCTAAAAATTTCTCATATCTTTGCTTTGAGATTAAACCTGCTTGGAAGCCTTTTTCAGTTAGGCGCAAGTCGGCATTGTCTTGTCTTAATAGAAGTCGATGTTCGGCTCTGCTTGTGAACATCCTGTAGGGTTCGAAGAGTTCTTTTGTGATTAAGTCGTCGATCATTACCCCGATATAGCATTCAGAACGAGATAGTGTAAAAGATGGTCTTTTTTGAGTTTTTAAAGCAGCATTTATTCCTGCGATTAATCCTTGTGCGGCAGCTTCTTCGTAACCTGTTGTTCCGTTGACTTGTCCTGCGAAATAAAGCCCTTTGATTAGTTTTGTTTCAAGCGTTTGTTGTAGTTGAGAACTTTTAATATAATCATATTCAATTGCATATGCCCAACGCATGACTTCTGCATTTTCAAGACCTATCACTGAACTGATGATTTTTTTCTGAGTTTCGATGGGCATTGAGGTAGATAATCCATTGATATAATATTCGTTTGTGTAATTGCCTTCAGGTTCTAGAAAGAGTTGGTGGCGGCTTTTATCTGAGAAACGAACGATTTTATCTTCAATAGATGGGCAATATCTAGGTCCTTTGCCAGTGATTTTTCCTGAAAAAAGAGCTGATTTTTTTAAATCCTCTTGAATAATTTTTTTTGTTTCATCTGTTGTGTAAGTGATAAAACAAGGCTGTTTTTCTAAGTGATTCTCTACAAGTTCAAAAGAAAAGCGTACATCTGTTTCGGTATGTTGAATTTCCGTTGCATCAAAGTTTATGCTTCTTTTATGAATTCTTGCAGGAGTTCCTGTTTTTAATTTGCCAATATCAAAACCGATATCTTGTAAATAAGGAGAAAGTTTTTTACATGATGGATCGCCAAGTCTTCCACCTGTAAATGATTGATGACCGATAAAAATTTCTCCTTGCATAAAGGTTCCGGAGGTAATAATTACGGTTTCGGTTAGATATTGGATTTGTTCTTGGGTTTGAACTTTTGTGATTTGGTTGTTTTCTACAACAAGTCCTGTAACGGTAGCTTGTTTGATGAAGAGGTTTTCTGTTTCTTCAAGAGCTTTTTTCATCTCAAGATGATACATAACTTTGTCAATTTGTGCTCGAGGAGATCTAACGGATGGTCCTTTGGATCTATTGAGAAGCCTTGAATGAATGCATGTCTTGTCTGTGATAATTCCCATGATACCACCTAAGGCATCAATTTCTCTAACAATATGACCTTTGGCTGTTCCTCCAATCGAAGGGTTACAACTCATTTTAGCTATGGTGTCAAGGTTCATGGTTAATAAAAGCGTTTTTGCCCCTATTTTTGCAGAAGCATGCGCGGCTTCACAGCCGGCATGCCCTGCACCAATTACAATAACATCATACTTTTCTGGATAATTCCACATATCAGTAATGGTTATTTTTTCTTATGTCTGTCTCTACGGCTTCTTTTTTTTCTTTTATGCTTAGAGATCTTAGCTTTTCTTTTTTTCTTAACTGATGACATTTTCGCTCCAATTAGAATTTTTAAGAACTTGATTATAGGTAATTCCTTTGAAAAAGTAAAGCGAACGATTTTTTTCAAATATTGTGTAAAAAATATTTTGAAAATTTTTGAGTTTTACAAGGTTATTGTAAAATTAAAATTATCATTTGTTGTGAGATCGAAAAAATCTAAAAAATAATTAGAATGTTTTTATATACTTTCGTTCATTTTTCAAAAAAGGGTGAATGAATGGTGGATGCGAGGATTTTTCAAAGAAAATATTCATATCAAAATACATGGGTGCTTTGGAATCAATCTGGATCATCTAAAATGATGATGGTAATGAATAAAATTTTTGCGGTGCAATTATGCTTTTTTGAAACCATTGTAAATTTTGTTAAATGTTTGTCTAATTATATTATTTATCCGATTGTTTATAAGATTGAAGTTTTATGCAGTAAGCAAAATCAAATAGTTCTTCAAGAAAAAATAAAAAAAGAAATTTCAATAAAAAGAGACACAGAGTCTTCTTCAATGGAGGAGAATGATTCAATTGAAACAGACGAAGAAGGTTGGATAGTAGAGACTGTATCAGATAAAACTGAGACAGAAGATGAATC
>DAOTHK010000058.1:0-7085 GCA_035447625.1 Chlamydiales bacterium | reverse complement strand
AATCAACAAAAATCGTTTGAGAAAGAGGACCTTTGGCCATACGACAGCAAGTCGAGGCAAGAGTTTGTCTCTTAGATGACGACAAAAAAGGAAAAGGTGAAAATTCCAATTTTTCTACCAAAACAAACCTAAAATTAAATTATTTCCATAATTTTATTATAATAATAATTTATTAAATTAAAAACATTTTTTGACAAATAAACAGTTATAAAATTTTTTTTTAAAAACAACTTGATATTATTTAAAAAATTATAGAATTTTTTCATATTTCCTCTTATATTTTTATAAAATTTCAATAAGGAGTACATTTTGAGAAAACATCTTTTTTATGCGATCTTTATCCTCGCATTTTCAATGGCTTACAGCCAAAATCAAACCTTCGATCCTTTGTATACAGGACCTATCATTACATCAAGTGGAAACAATGAATCTCCTGGTGAATGGTGTCTTCAACCCTACTTCTTTTACGCAGATAACTACGGTATTTATACGCATCGAGGAGACAAACATACAACTGCGAAGGAATATTCAATTTCTCCCCAATTTTTAGTCCAAACAGGTCTTACAAAATGGCTAGATATTACCGTTACCCCAGGTGTTATTTACAAATGGAACTCCAGTGATGAAGAATTTGGAATGGATGCAATTCCTGTCAAATTCGGTTTGCAGTTTTTAAAAGAAAAATGGCATACCCCAAGACCTTCCATGAGAGTCACCGTCTCTGAATCCATTCCTGTTGGAAAATATAAGGATTTGGATCCAAATAAAAATGGTCTTGATGCTTTTGGAGCAGGTTCTTTTGTGACTTCTTTATCCCTCAACATTTCCAAAGTTGTTTTCTGGTTTCCAACGCATCCAATGCAGCTAAGACTCAATGTAGGAGGAACAATCCCCACAAAAGTCAAAGTCACCGGATTCAACGCCTATGGTGGTGGATATAATACCGATGGCACCGTCACTCCCGGAAACCGCATTTTTATAGATGGCGCATTTGAATTCAGTTTCACCCGCAAATGGGTACTTGCATCAGACATCTGCTATCATAAAGTCTCCAAAGCAAAATTCTCCGGCAATAAAGGAACCACTGCAACAGGTGCAGAAGCTTCAATCTCGCTAGATTCTTCTTACAGCTTCGAACTTGCACCAGCACTTGAATACAACCACTCGGAGAAATTCGGGGTACTAGCAGGAGCTTGGTTCAGTGTGACTGGAAAAAATAGTGCAGCTTTTAATTCCGCTGTACTTTCGCTTGTCTGGAACCTTTAAAACGTAATATGGGGATGGAATAGCATAATAAAAGGCTTTCCTCCCCAGGATTTCTGTTTCCAAAACTTGCATTCGAAATATGATAAAAATGCAATCCTATACGATGATTATTTTGTAAAACATAACTAATCCTAACACCACTTCGAAACTCCAAAGGATATCCTAGGTTTTTTCCCCCTCCTTGGATATAGCCCCCAGCTGCAAAAGAAGGATTGACCTCAAATGAATCCAAATGAATATTCAATTCAAAACCACCATAACCATAAAAAGATCCTTTGGAAGTACTCATAGCGCCTACAACAGGAGAAATTTTCCAAACATCATCATTCCATTTATATTCCAAATAAAATTCAAAAGAACGATATTTAGGATGAAAAAGACCATTCATTCCCCCGGCTACCGTCAGGATATCTTGGTTAGCCAAAATCTTTGAAAAAAATAAAAGGAATAAAAAAAATAATCGCTTATTCACAATCATCCAAATTCATCTGCCAATAATTCTTTAATAGTGATTCCTTTAAATAAAATCACTAAAAAATCATTTGCATTAAGAAGTAATTGCCTTATGATTCTCTAAATCATCAAGGCCTATTTATGAAAATATCTAACTTTTCCTCTTTTTCTACCTCTTTTCAGCAATCTATCGAAAAGATCAGATCTAATAAAACCCACATGATAGCAATCGGATTTTTTGTAAGTTTTTCCCTTCTTTTCGCTTCCTTTTTTACGCCGGTTCCAGTTAATGGATTTTTGTTCAATTGCTTTTGCACAATCTTCCCCATTACATGCATGGCAGTGCCGGAATTTGCAAAAGAATACGCCCCTTATCCTCTAGATATCATTTTTCATTAAAAAAGCGAGGTATTTATGATCTGCCCTCATTGCAAAAAAGAGATGGAAATTTCAAAAATTCATTTTCGCTCTGAATGCCCTTTCTGCGAAACAAATCTCCATAGCTGCCGTTTTTGCAAATATTTTTCCCCCGGAAAACCCAATGACTGCATGATCCTAAATACAGACCCAATTTATGATCGAGACAAGTATAACTTTTGCGAAGAGTTTTCTTTTAAAAATTCTATGGAACAAGCACACAAGTCAAAAAATGAAATCGAAAAAAGTCTTTTTGATGACTTGGATAAGCTCGATGACGATGATGATTTTTCATCGCTATTCAAAGATTAAGCATTGGAATAATGTAGAAGATCAAAAACAAGCCATACAATAGCAGCTGGCACATATTCCGCAAAAGCGACATCCAACCCCAACACCCATGAAATAAAGGGCAAAAAGAGCATCATAACAAGCGCAAAAGTAGTATATGCTGCACTGATTGGTTTCATTTTCATCTTTTTTTGGAATAAATAATTTAAGATCCGCGTAAGCAAACCGACCAAAATAAATGCGACAATAATATTTCGAAAAAAAGACATCTTCAGACTCCCTCTATTTATTTAAATAGCGAATCATAAAAAAAATTGAAACTCAATTTTTTAGAAAAAAGATTTTATCAAAATAATAGCGATGGCAAGCGGAGCTAAATATTTAATCGTATAGAAAAAGTAACGATTTAAAAAATGCTTTTGATCTTTGGACATATGGGTCACATGCAAACTCTCAAAAGCTTTATCCATTCCCCATCTCCAACCCACTAAAAGAGCTGCTAGAAGACCTCCGATGGGAATCAAAAAATTCACTGAGAAATTCGAGACTAAATCAAATAAATTCATATCCCAAATCAGAACATTTTTAAAAAGGCTATAGGAAAGAGTCAAAGGCAAACCAAATAGAAAAGCTGCTATAAGGGAAACGGTCGCAGCTTTTTTTCTTGTCCATTTTTTTTCATCGATAAAATAGGCAATCACAGGCTCTAAAGCAGAAATCTCAGAAGTAATAGCAGCTATCGCAATCAAAACAAAAAATAAAATCGAAAGCAAAGTTCCAAATGGAATTTTGGAAAAAACAATTGGAAGAGTTTCAAAAATCAAAGCTGATCCTGATTGAGGAGGCATTTTGACAGTGAAGACAACGGAAAACACCGCAATCCCCATTAAAAGTGCGATCAAAGTATTTAAAAGGACAACCGGCAGACAGCTACGCGCAATATCCTCTTTTTTTGAAAGATAACTTCCATATGTCACCATAGTTCCCTGTCCAAGACTCAAAGTAAAAAAAGCCTGACCCAAAGCTACCAAAACCATCTTCGCTGAAAGTTGCGAAAAGTCCGGCGAAAAAAGAAATTTCAAGCTAGCATCTCTTCCCGGCAAAAACCAACCATGGATGACTAAGAAAAGCAAAATGACTGAAAGAAGGGGCATCAAGATTTTGGAACAAAGTTCAATTCCCTTACGAACTCCACTCGAAAGAACGATATAGCACAAAAATAGAAAAGAAAAATGAGCTCCAATAGACCAACGATAAGAACCTGTCAAATGCGTAAAATAATTCAACGCTTCACTAGTTTGCCCTATCTTCGATAAGTTTCCTTGAAAAGCTTCGAATAAATACCCTAGGGCAAAACCTGCTATCACAGCATAAAAAGTACTGACGATAAAACCTGTGATAATCGTCAGTTTTCCAGATCTTTTCCAAAAAGGTTTTTTTCCAAGAATATAAAAAGCGGTTTGAGGATTTTGCTTCGTTGTTCTACCAACGAGAATTTCCGCAATCAAAATAGGAAAACCGATGGCCAGTAGAAAAAAAACATAGAGTAAAATAAATAAAGCTCCACCATTTTCTCCTACAACGTAGGGAAAACGCCAGATGCTACCAAGGCCGACAGCCGATCCAAGCGCTGCAAAAATAAATCCGATACGCGATTTCCAAGATTCTCTTTTTTCCATCTTTTAAGTCTTTTCCTGCTGTTTTGAAAAACCTAGGATACATTACACTTTCCTAAAAAAGCAAAAACAAAACATATGAAAAGCCCCTCTTTACAGATATTTAAAAATCAACCTAACACCTCTCAAATAATTCCTCACTTTTTATCACCTGTCCAGGCGGGATTTCCCTCGCCTGCTGAAAATGATATTGAAAAAAGCATCGATCTCAATGAAGAGCTTATCTCATCACCTGCCTCCACCTATTTTGTCAAAGTGCGAGGAAACTCCATGCAAGATGCCCATATCTTCGATGGAGACATCCTGATTGTCGATCGTTCCATCCTCCCTTCAAATAATAGAATCGTAATTGCTTCAGTGCATCAAGAGTTTACCGTCAAACGCCTCAAAATCATCAACAATCAATTTTACCTAGTTCCGGAAAATAATGAATTCAAACCTCTCCACATCGATCAAAGCGATGAATTTTTCATATGGGGAGTTGTCACCTACATCATCCATAAGGCCAAATAATGTTTGCTTTGATCGATTGTGACAATTTTTTTGCTTCTTGTGAAAGCGCCTTCGATCCCAAAATTAAAAAGAAACCCCTTGTCGTTCTCTCCAATAACAACAGCTGCGTTATCGCAAGATCAAATGAAGCCAAAAAGCTGGGCATCCCTATGGGAGCGCCACTTTTTAAATTTCAAGATATCGTCAAAAACCATAAAGTGATCACAAAAGCTGCCAATTTCGCCTTATATGGAGATCTTTCCCAAAGAATATTCTCAATCTTAAATGACTCTCCCTATGATCTGGAAGTATATTCTATCGATGAGGCTTTTCTATTTATCCAAGAACCTTTTACTGAAAAGGATTTAAATATACTGAAAACTCTTAGAAAAAAAATCTACAATTGGACTTCCATTCCCGTTTCCATCGGTATTGGAAAAACCAAAACACTTGCCAAACTCGCCTGCGAGCAAGCAAAAGACTCTTCTGATAAAATTATTTACATAAGCTCTGAAGAACAAATAGAAAAACTCCTAAAGAAAACGCCTATTGAAGAGATTTGGGGTATTGGAAGAAAAACCGCCAAAAAACTTCAAGCCCAAAACATTTTTTCAGCTTACAGTTTTATTAAAGAAGACCCTATCAAGATCAAAAAAATCCTCGGTATCAGCGGTGTTAAAACGCAACTTGAACTTCGGGAAACTCCTTCTTTTTTAAAAGATACGGACTCGCCAAGTCGTAAATCAATTCTCTCTTCCAAAAGTTTCGAAGACACACACTCTTCATTTGACTTCTTAAAAAAAGAACTTTCAAAACATATCAATCTAGCCACTAAAAAATTACGTAAAATGAATCAAAAAGCTTCATTTTTCTCCATATTCATTACAACTTCCAGATTTGACCAAAATAAGTATTTCAACCAAGCAGCTTATACCCTTCCGGTTGCAACAGATTATCCACCAACGCTTATATCCATTGCAGAAAAACTCCTTGAAACAGTTTATAAACCCGGTTATAGATATAAAAAATGTGGCATTCTTTTAGCTGATTTTTCTGATGCCGATACAGAAACATTAGATTTTTTCTCCTCACCAAAAAACTCTGCAAAAGAAAAAAAAGCCATAAAGGCTTTTGATGCTATCAATAAAAAATACCATAAAAATTCCATCTTCTTTTTAGCAGAAGGAAAGAGTGAAAAAAACTCTAAATTAAAAAAACAAAGAAACTCATTTGAAAATTTATTAAAAGTCTCATCTACTCTTAAAAGAGATTCCTAAAATTGATTTTTAATAAAGACCTAATGATCGAAGATGATTTAAATAATCTGTTTCCCCATATACGAAAACACCTCTATCTGATACAAAGACAAAAAAGAGGTCTTTTAATGGAATCAAATAAAAAAAGCATCCGCCTATTCACGCTTGCCATGATCAATGTCGCAGCCATTTGTAATATCGCCAACCTGCCACTTGCTGCAAAATACGGTACAACGATTATCTTTTTCTACCTACTTGCAACTCTTTTTTTCTTTGTTCCGGTTGCCCTGGTTTCAGCTGAACTTGCTACAGGATGGCCTCAAAGAGGAGGTGTCTATATTTGGGTAAGGGAAGGACTTGGACCTAAAATGGGCTTTGTAGCGATCTGGCTACAGTGGATCGAAAATGTCATTTGGTATCCAACAGTTCTCTCTTTTTTAGGGGCCACCTTTGCTTATATCTTCAATCCGACGCTTGCTTTGAATAAATTTTATATTATGAGCGTTGTAATCATTGTTTTCTGGTCGATTACCTTTGTGAATTTTCTAGGGATGCAAATTTCGGGATGGATCAGCACTATCTGCTCAATGATAGGACAAATTCTTCCAGGAACTCTGATCATCATACTTGCTTTTTTCTGGATTATTAAAGGTCACCCTGTTCATCTAAACTTTTCTATAGAAGATTTTCTTCCTAACTTAAAATCCAGCAATCAACTCTCCTTGCTTGCAGCTATTTTGTTATCTCTTGCCGGTCTTGAAATGTCGGCAGCTCATGCCAAGGAAGTCAAAAACCCTCAAAAAAGTTATCCAAAAGCCATCTTATTTTCTGCCATTATAATTTTAACAATTATGATACTAGGAGCTCTTAGCATCGCTATTGTAACACCATCGGATCAAATACAATTGGCTTCTGGATCCATCCAAGCTTTCCAAAGCTTTTTCAAAGCTTTTGATTTGAATTGGGCACTGCCTATTTTAGCTTTATTGATTTCAATTGGATCCCTTGGACAAGTCAGTACATGGACTGTTGGACCCACTAAAGGTCTCCTTGCTACCGCCAATCACGGAGAACTGCCCCCTTTTTTACAGAAGGTGAATAAAAAGAATATGCCTGTAACAATCTTGTCTATGCAAGCAATTACTGTTACTCTTCTCTCAGCCGTATTTTTATTCATGCCAAGCGTTACTTCTTCTTATCAACTGCTTTTAACTCTGGCCGCTCAATTGTATTT
>DAOTHK010000057.1:0-7631 GCA_035447625.1 Chlamydiales bacterium | reverse complement strand
GCTTTAATGTTTTTTCTTCTAAATGATATTGAAATCACTGTAGACAATGATCTTTTAGCTGAGATGGTTTTTAAAGTAGCTCAAGGCAAAATGAAAAAGAAAAGTATAGCTGGCTGGTTTCACAAAAATAGTCATAGAAAACCATAACCTCCCCCTTGATTTGCCTCATCCCTAAGTTTCATTTGGATAAAATTTACTGCACTTTTATCAAAACTGCAGTAAATTCCATCCACCAGGGGAAAACAAAAACATTTAATCCAATTACGCAATTTTTACGCACTAGACAGAACAAACTCAGCTAAAACTAGATTAAGACAACTTAAAACACCATCACCTAACCTGCTGATTTTATTACTCTTGTATACTCTCCTTTCATCCAGTTTACTTAGCAAAAATAGAGTTCGATTCTCTCCACCTCCATCATTTATCCATCTAATTATCAACAAGTTAAATACAGATGTAGATTAAGTTATCGCTATTTCTTGAGGAGTTGGAGGCCTCATCCGAGATCTTCTATGCTGTGCCGGATAATATACTCTCTCTCGGACTACAGGTTCAGGATTTGGGCTTAATGACGAAGACCTTCCTGTAGCTCGGCTACTAGAGCTAGAAACATCAGAACTACTCTCTATTTGGATTTCTTCTTGAGTAGAATGCGTAGATGGCCTTCTTACTGTCACTCTAACTTGTAGTGAAGGATAAAATGCTTCAGAATGTTCGCTCTGTTCTTGAAATCCTAAACGCTCACGCATCCTAATAGAAAAATCCCTAATCAAGGGCTCTATATATCGAAAAAAAAGTTCAATCCCCTCTCTTTCACTTTCAGTATAACGTGATCTAGCCTGAAAACGTGGTTGATCCACTGGCTCTGTTTCTCTTTCTCTATAAAGACCGAGTGGATCTTGAGAAACGACAGGAATAATATGCACAAAAAACCTCATTAAAATATTGTTAAGAATATTATAATTTTTTTTCTTCTTCAGCTCAAGAAATGATTGCACCGCTTAATTAAAAAATTAATTAGATGTAAAATATCTCCATGAAAACAAGATTAAATGTAGAAGAAAGAGAGAAGATATTCTATTATCTTACTCTCAATAAGTCTTATCGAGAAATAGGATTACTGCTTGGTAGAAGTCATACGACATTATACTTCTCGATATAATGTTAAAGGCAAACTCTTCTGCTTCAAAAACAACCATAATAAATTTGAATAAAACCAATAAAGAAAAACTACTGACCAAACTTTTGCCTTAAATAGGCCTGATGCTCAAAACCCGTTTAGAACAAATCCTTCTGAATTTCATCTATTTTGACCAACTAGGAGAGAAGAATTCACTAAAGAAGGTAAATCGTCTAATGGGCATGATACACGCATAACATCAGGATGATGATAAAACACATTTGTTTGGGGGCCTAATTCAAATAATTCAGAATCTTCACTATGAAGAAAAACTGTCTTTTGGCTGGCAATACCAAATCCAAGTTCAAGATGAGTTCCATGACCGCCAGGCAGCAATACGATGAGAAAATCTGCATCTGAAACCCCTTGTAGCTCCTGAATAGCCGCCTCTCTCAATCTATCCTTGCTCTCCGACTTTATACTTCCTTGCAAAGTCCAATCATAAGAAATTTCATGCTCAAATGTTGCAAGAGCATCCCGTACTTTATTGTGTGATATCCAGTTTGAAAAAGATGTAGCGATATAGAACTTCATTTAAACTGACCAATCTTGTTGATTCATTTTTAAGAAATTGTAGTAAAAACTAACAAATTCATCCAATCAAAAGTTCTGGAGGGTATCCTTTCCAAGGGGACGGACATGTGCGAACAAAGGCTTGATCTGATCAAACCAATTTTAGATCAATATAACGGAAATTTTACAGTATTGGATGTAGGTGCCGCCCAAGACTAAATGGAATTCCAGCTAAAATAAACACACTAATGCAGAGCTAATTTCCATATATATTTTTAAATCGCTTTAAGATATCATAATTCCTTAACAATAAGGAAAATAATGGTCGTATGCTTAATCTAGGAAAAATTAATTCATTGCATGTTCGAAAAAAGGCAACTTGCGGAATATTCCTTGGGGATGATAGTGATCAAGAAGTATTGCTTCCCAACAAATATATGCCTAAAAATCTTGATTTGAATGATTCAATTGATGTTTTTCTCTACACAGATTCTGAAGATCGTATTGTCGCAACTACTCTTACACCTAAAATTTTTTTACATCAATTTGCCGTGCTAGAAGTTAAGGATGTTACAAAAATTGGTGCTTTTTTGGATTGGGGTTTGGATAAAGACCTTTTTCTTCCTTTATCAGAATATCGGGGACGGGTTCGAGAAGGAGACAAAGTGACTGTCTGTCTTTGCTTTGATGAAAAAACAGATCGCCTTTTTGCTTCAGCAAAAATCAATGATCATACCCATCGAGAATTAACTGTTCATGAAGGAGAAGAGGTGGACTTGTTAATAGATCGCGAATCAGAAATCGGATGGCAAGTGATAATTAATAATCGTCATATAGGTCTTATCTTTTTTGATAAAATTTTTAAGCCCCTTCATAAGGGCGATAGGGTGAAAGGATTTATTGAAAATATTCGCGAAGATGGCAAGATCGATGTTTCTTTGCAGAAAAGAGGTTATGCTCAAGTCGAGGACTCACAAGCTGTATTGCTTAAAAAGTTACAGGAAAACAATGGAGTCTTGTATCTTACTGACAAAAGTGATGCAAAATTGATTTCTCAAAAATTGGGAATGAGCAAAAAGGTATTTAAAAAGTGCGTTGGAGCTTTATATAAACAACGAAAAATCAAAATCGAATCAGATTGCATAGTCTTATTAAAAAAGAAAGAATCATGATAGAATGAACCATTTTAAATTTTAACCAATCAAATTTTTGGAAACATATCATTCAAATGGAAAACTCTAATAACTCTTTTCAGGAAATCAATTTTCCTGAAATCCTTGATGGAGAAGACAAGTCCTCTCCTTTTAAAAATTGTATTCGAAAAAATTACCGTCACATACGTAAATGGGCCAAACGAACACAGACAAACTGTTTTCGTATCTATAATCATGAAATTTTTCAATACCCTTTTGATATCGATTTTTATGCAGGACGTTTTTGCATTCATTATTATGAAAAAAAACATGAAAAAATCCCCTCTTTTGAAAATTTGAAAGAAGATGTCATCAAAGTCCTCAAAGAACTATTTGGAACTGAAGAGGAGTCTATCTTTTGGAGAACACGCATCAAACGTCAAAAAACAGAACAATATGAAAAAGTCAATCAAACAAAAGACTTTTTCACAGCTTATGAATATGGCGTTAAATTCAAAATCAACCTTGTAGATTATTTGGATACAGGGCTTTTTTTAGACCATCGGGAAACACGTAAGTTGGTAAGTGAAATTGCCAAAGGCAAAAAAGTACTCAATCTTTTTTCCTATACCTGTTCTTTCAGCGTGCACGCAGCAATTGCTGGAGCTGCAATCACCAAAAGCGTTGACATGTCGAACACCTACCTTGCTTGGGGAAAAGACAACTTTTTACTCAATTCTCTTCCTTTGAAAAACAATGTTTTTGTTCGAGCGGATTGTCTAAAATTTTTAGATTCAGAACTTCAAGCCTTTGAAAAATATGATATTATCATCATTGATCCCCCAACCATTTCCCGTTCTAAAAAAATGGATCAGATGTTCGATGTTCAGGAAGATTACAAGACGCTTATTATGAAATCCTTGAAACTTCTTACAAAAAATGGCGTTATCTTTTTCAGCACGAATTCCAGAAAATTTGCCTTTGATAAAAAACTGTTTCATAACTGCTTGATTCAAGAAATTTCGAATCAGACACTACCCATTGATTTTTCCGATCCAAAGATTCATCGTTGCTGGAAAATTTCTTTCTTCAAAACCTAATCTCATAAATATTGATCTTTTTTATGATAAAATTAAATTGCATCAAGCTTTTTTGGATATGGAGCCTTCTATGTCCATTTCTTATGGAGTTGGCTGCGAACGGTCTCCCCAATCACCTCCTTCTCTTTTCAAGAAAATCTTTCGTTAATATTCAAACTTATAAGCTACAATTTTCTAAAACACTGAAGGCATCTTTTTGATAACTTCAGTGTCTTTTTTTCAGAGATTTACGATTCTATTTTTTACCTTAATAAAAACGATTAACATCTTTTTAAATTTATCAGTTCTTGTTTTGATGCTATTTCTTATTATCGCAAACAAAAAGATTAGCCCTTATTTTTCTCATAAGTCATTTGTTATCAAATCTTAGCAACTGCAGCAAATGGACCCCCTCTTGAAGCAGAAGTAAACAACAAGCACTTCAAAACAATTATGCTTGATTGCGGACTATGTAGTGCATCTCTTGGTCTTTCTTTGCATCAGATAAAATCCATATCTGAAATTTCTATGATTAATAATGAAGGAATAGCAGAACAAGCAGTAGGACAGTTATTACGGACCATTCTTCCTGCATTCACTCCACCTCACCTATATTATTGGCGTCGTGATGAAAAAAATGCTGAAGCTGAAATAGATTATGTAATAGCACATAAAGACCAAGTAATACCCATAGAAGTTAAAGCAGGTAAAAGCGGAACTCTAAAATCACTTCATAAATTTATGGAAGAAAAAGACAAACAAATTGCTGTTAGATTCAATTCGGACATTCCAAGAAAAGGTCCTGTATCAATAAAAAATTCTTCTCAAACATTGATAGAATATCAACTCTTATCACTTCCCTTCTATTTAATCGGGCAACTCCACAGACTTATTGATTCTAATTGACATCTACTTTATGCAATAAATATTCATTTTCTCTTTATGAATCCAAGTCATATTTTTTCATTAACAATGAATTACTAACCACTGAAAAGGCACTAAAGACCATGAAGATACAGACAAATAAAACCCTAAGAACATCGCTAAATACATCAAAGGAATAGCCAGAACAACCGCTATCTCAAACTTTATTTTTAAGAGTTTAAATCTTCTTTTCTTTAGATTTTTTGAGCAGAAAAAGACCTTTCTATTGAAGATAAATTGAAAAAACAAATAACTATTTTTTCTTATTTCTTTTTAGGCATCATCTTTTGATGACTTTTTCCATTCATCATGCCTTGACCATTCATGTGCATACCTGAAAAACGTGGCACAAGAATATAAATGGCAAATATCCATAAAAATACAGCTAAAACATAACCAAAAACCTTAAGAGCATTAGATTCAACTTTTTTCAAAGTAACTAATACAAAAAAACTTATAACAACAAGCAATAAAGCTATTGTAATTGGGATTAAATACATAAAAAACCTTCTATAAAAAAAATTTATAACCATGTATTTATCCATACCATTTCAAATTAATTTATTCAAATGATCCAATTTTTTTAGAATAAATATAAAAAAGCACGAAAATCATAAAATAATTTCCGTGCTTACATAGCATTTCATTAGTATTATTGAAAAAGAACGAACTTCTATTTCAATTCAAACTAAAAAATTAATGACTATAGACCTTTTACGTTTTTAGCTTCAGGTCCTTTACGTCCTTCTTCGACAGTAAATTCAACTTTTTGTCCATCAGCCAAAGATCTTGTTCCTGCATCAAAACTATTGATATGAACAAAAAGATCTTTTCCTCCTGCATCAGGAGTAATGAAGCCAAAGCCTTTTTTTGCATTAAAAAATTTTACTGTACCTTTAGATTTTTCCACTGTAATTTCTCTCTTTAAAGTTGTTTAAAAACCACAATAATATAATACCAAATGGTATTTGTGGTAGCCTATGCATTTAAGCAAGGATAAATTGTATATTATTTCAATAATATCGAAAAGAAAAGCTCTTAATAAAATTAAAAAAAATAAAAATCAACACCAAAAACCATTAATTACCAATAGGTTACAAATTTCTCAATATTCTTTCATTTCAAGAAATTCAAAAAAATTCTTGAAAAGAAATGAAAAAAAAACAAAATACTTCCAAAAAATTAAGGAAAAAAATATGGCTTCTTCAATTTTACGACCATTACATAGTCCTGAATTACCTCGTCAATCCACAGAAATCATCCTTACAGAATCCCCAATTGAAAGAAGACTAAAGCTATGCGAAATAAAAGAATCAATGGGATCTAGATTTTCACGATCCACTTGGAATCCATGCAATATTTTCTTTCCATACTGCAAGAAAAAATCAGAAAAAGAACGTGATTTTTACGATAAATACCTACAAAGAATCAATAAACATGAAACCCATCTATCAACACTATTTGAAAAACAAAGCCTTTTAACAAAAGAACCTGATAACATCTCTATATTTCAAAGCAAAGCAAAAAATCTTTATAAACTGATTCGTAGAGACAGAAGCCCTTATAAAACACCAAATACTCCAGATAAAACGTTCGATCGCATATTTGATAAGCAAGAAAAGGACCTCTTTGTAAATATCATTGAAAATATTGAAAACCTTTCTTTAAAAGATTTAGAAACGCTTATGAATGCTTTTCTTAGTCCTGGAAAAAAAAGAATTCAAGAATGGGCCACTAAAGAAATTCAATATGAATTACTTTTTCTTCTCACAACTATTGCAAAATTTGAAATTCCAGAACCTCTTAACGAAATCATTTATGATTTTTTTAACCAATATTCAAGCAAAGCTTATCCCGAAATAATTCGAGATATCGCTCTTGAAGGAAAACAAAAATTCAATCAATACCAATGCCCCATCCCTTTACATAGAAAGGTACAGCGTCTCATCAATCAAATACGACTTTTTAATCAAACAAATCAAATTAATCTCGACTATTTAATTATTCTAACCATACTCGCTGTATTATTTTACATACTGTTAATCATTCAAAAATAATCGTTAATCACTACCTTCTTGAATAAGTGCTTCTTTCGTAGCTTCAGTAGTTAGTTTAATTTCTTCTGTTAACACCTTTGTAGCCCAGTCTCCTTTTACATACCAAATCATTGCAATGATACCCGCAATAATATTGGATACAGGAAAAGCTATCCATATTCCTATCTGACCAAGATTTGTATTAGATAATAGATAAGCTAAGGGAAACCTTAATACCCACATTGAAATAATAGCTAACATCATCGATATAAAAGTATTTCCAGAACCTCTAAAACTTCCATTGATAGCCATTTGCAAACCAATAAAACCATAAGTTAATGACATGATTTTTAAGAAAGAAGCACTCATTACAATAGTCTCTGTTTCATCTGGAATAAATATCGAAGATATTTGTTGTGCAAAAATAAAAAATAATAGCCCTATCAAGGATAATCCGATAAATCCTACCCAAGAGCTCATTTGGACAATGGATTTTGCTCTTTGAATTTTTCCAGCACCCATATTTTGACCTACCAAAGTAGATGTAGCCATAGATAATCCAAGAGCAGGAATAATCACAAAACTCAGAATACGACTTCCTATACCATAGGCCGCAATTGTTAAAGTATCAAAACTTGCCACCAAAAAGGTCATAGCAATCATACCTAAAGCTCTTGTTGATTGCTCGATAGAAGAGGGAAATCCCAGTCTCATCATTTTCTTTATTAAAGAAATATCTGGATACAAATCCTTCCAAAATATT
>DAOTHK010000056.1:0-7930 GCA_035447625.1 Chlamydiales bacterium | reverse complement strand
AATTTTGAGAAGTTTACAGGAATAGATCCAGAAGAGCATTCAGCAATTGCATCTCTTCTGATTGAAAAGGAATGTACAAGCGCTGTTTCTCGCGCTGTTTCTCGGAATTTAGATAAATTTAAAAAATTGAATTCTGATGTTGCGTATTTTTTGATTGAGAAAAGATGGGATGCTGTTGTTGCTGAGAATTTTGAGAAGTTTACAGGAATAGATCTAGATGATCCGCTTATTGTTGCGTGTCGTCTGCCTTCTCCTTATTTTGATGAAGCAAAATCTGAAATTGAGGTTTTTTTTAGTAATCATGATAAATTGAATGATAAAGTATTTAATTTACTAATTAAAAAGAGGTATGATTGGTTTATTTTAGAGAATATAGATAAATTTGAAGGGTTGAATTCTGAATGTATTTCTTCATTAGTAGATCAGATTTTATCTGACTGGGATTATAAAGAAAAATCTCACTTGCAAAAATTGTTGTCGGAGGTTATTAATCAACCAACAAAAGCTAAAGAGACGCTATGTAAGTATTTGAAATATAATCAAATAAGAGAGAAAGAAAAATTTGTAAAATTTTTTATTTATTTAAAACATTTTGATTTTATATTTGAAATATTAGATGTATGTCAATTGGATGATGCAACAGCTAGATCTCTTTCAGAATTTATTGTGAATAATGCTTCGTTTGTACCAATGAATTTTGATGAAGATGATTTTTTTGTTCAATACAAATGTAGTATATCACGTAGGATTCCTTTAAAAGATTTAGTAAAGGCAGATTTTCTTAATCGACATACTAAGTATTATAACAGGCAACATATTGTAAATTCTTTGAGGATTTATTCTGTTGAGCCTGAAACACGATTTCCATTATCTGAGGGAGATTTGAAAGAATGTCCTGATGAAATGCATCAGATTAAAGAGTATTTGAGAAGCTTGATTTATCGAAAAATGATAGCTCCTCCAATCTCTTGGGAAGATCTCGATATCAGGACGGAGACAGCAGTAAATCATATGGTTTTTATTCCACCTGAATTTGCTCAAGATTATAGGTTATCCACATTAGATGGTTTTAGTCTTGAAGTTCATTTATACAAGCAACCAACAAAGATTTTAGAATGTCTGAGGGAATTATATTTTGAAAAACTACTGGCGTCTGCTAGAGAATCTTCTTTAGCATCTGTACAGGAAAAGTAAATATATAAGAAATTTTAAGGTTTTGTTTTTAGATTAATATATGAGTTATAGAAGTTCTTTCTATAACTCATTTTAATTGAACGGTAATTGATAGATCATATTTTTAAAGCCAAGGTTTATTGAGGTATTTGCTTTGTTTAAAAGTTTGTGATTTTCATTCTTGTTTTTGATAGCTTTTGTAAGAAAAAAAGACATCATTTTTTTGTGAAATTTGGAATTATATAGAGATAGTAAATGCCGTAAATTTTATTGGTGAAAATAAGAAATTCTGAAGTTTATGCAATACCGTTTGAATATCTGATATAATTGACAAAAGGATTGTCAAAGTAAATGAAAGTAGATTTTTTCAGTATAAGAAAGAGGATTGTTTATTTTATCGATGTTTTGCTAACGTTAATAGCATTGATTTTGTGTGGTGATTATGTCTGAAAGTAGCTTCTTAGAAGGAATGGGATATGATGATTTTTTTGAGTCTTATCGTTTAAAATATTTTCCTGATTCTATTGTTGCCCGGGTTATTGCTGAATATAAAGGTCTTTATAAAGTTAAAAATAAAAAGGGGGAGTATTTAGCTAAAATTACCGGAAAACAAATTTTTCAATCAGAAAAAAGGGAGGATTATCCAGCTGTTGGAGATTGGGTTGTTATTACTTTATTGGATGAGGAAAATGCATTGATTCAAAAGATTTTACCTCGAAAGACTATTGTCAAAAGGAAATATAGTGGTAGAAATGAAAATCAAATCATTGCAACAAATATTGACACGGCTTTAATTGTTGAGTCTCTTGGAAGAGATTATAGCTTGAACCGATTTGAGAGATATTTTGCACTTGCTTTAGATTCAGGGATTCGACCTGTTATCGTTCTGAATAAGATTGATTTGATTTCTGAAATAGATTTGGAAGAAAAGCTTTTGGAACTAAAAGAGAGATTTCAAGGTGTTGAGATTTATCCTGTCAGCGCTTTATCCGGTATTGGACTCAATGATTTGAAAAGTTCTTTAGAAATTGGTCGGACATATTGTTTTTTAGGATCTTCAGGTGTTGGTAAGTCATCTTTGATTAATCAGCTTATTGGGCAAGATAGAATAAAAACTGGAAATATCAGTTTTTATTCCGATAGAGGAAAACATGTCACAACTTCAAGAGAGATGTATTTTCTTGAAAATGGAGCTGTTGTGATTGACAATCCCGGTATGCGTGAAGTGGGGATGACGGATACGGAAGTAGGTGTCGATTCATTATTTGATGAAATTAAAGCACTCTCCAAACAATGTAAGTTTTTTGATTGCACTCATAAGCATGAACCTGGTTGTGCCGTTAAAAAAGCTTTGGAGAAAGGAGAATTGGATCAAAGAAAATATGATAATTATATGCGAATGGATAAGGAAGTGGAATATTACGAACAAACGGAAATGGAAAGAAAGGAAAAATCTAAAAAATTTGGTAAATTTTTAAAAAATGCCAAAAAGGATTTTAAGAAATATAAGCATAAAGATTATTGAGGCATTTCCTTAGCATCTCTCCATTGAAGATAGTCCTTTAAAATCAATGCATGATCAAAAGCCAGGTCGTTCCATGGAATGTCTTGAATTTTTACGATAAAAGCTTTTGCAGCATCATCTCCGGCATGAGGGATGGAATAAGCTTTTGCGATATGTGTTACTTCAACAGAATGATGTCTGAAATCTCTCGATGGATCTGAATAAACGTGGAATTGCATCAAGTCCTCTAATTCAAGATTTACCTCTTCAAGCATTTCACGTCGTACAGCCTGTTCTACGGTCTCTCCATATTCAACTTTTCCTCCGGGAATTGCTTTGCCAAAGGGGGCTTTTTTTCTTTCAATCAGTACGATGCCTTGGAATTGATTGTCTTGGTAGATCTCAATGATGGCAGTTGTTGTAAGAATGGGAGGAGTATAATCTTTGTATGGGTTTTGGGGATTAGAATATCCTAAAATTGGAATGAGCATCAAAGAGAATAGAATGAATAAATTTTTTGTTTTTTTTATCATTTTGAAAGGCAGTTTTTTAATGAAAAATTAAACTGCTTTTTTTCCTTTAAGTCCATGATTAAACTTTTATTACTGATCTAAATTGTGATTTAAGATGTATTAGTTTATTTTTGTTAAGTAATCTCATCGCAGGAGAAGATGGTTTGATGGCTTTGGAAGAAAGATATAATCAGTTATCGCATCAGATCAGCACATGTCAAAAATGTGATCTTTTCAAAACTAGAACTTTGCCGATGATCGGAGATGGAAATTTAAAGACTAAAATTATGATGATTGGAGAAGCTCCGGGATATCATGAAGATAAAACAGGAAAGGCTTTTGTGGGGAAATCCGGTGAAATCTTGGATCAATTATTAAATGATGTAGGGCTTTCTAGAAATCAGATTTATATTACGAATGTTTTGAAATGTCGTCCTCCACATAATAGTAATCCAAGAGAAGATCAAATTGAGGCTTGTGTTCCTTATTTATATGAGCAAATTAAATTGATCCAACCTTCTTTAATGATTACTTTAGGTAAATTTGCCTCAATGGTTTTATTTCAAAAGGTTAAGGTTCCCTTTTCAAAAATCACTGATATGCATGGGAAGATTTTTGAATTCAAAGCTTCTTATGGCCAGGTTAAAATTGCTTCTTTATATCATCCATCCGTTGCTTGTTATAATCCGAATATGTTGGGTGTTTTGAAAGAGGATTTTCAAAATACTCTAGGTATCTTATTAAAAAAATAATTTGATTTTTTGTAGTTAACTATTTTTTTAGGGTTGACCCTAAAAATAGGGCTTGCTAATATTTTTTCTTAATTGACTGATGGAAGGCTTATGCAAGATCTTTCTTTAAGAGAAAAGAAGTTTATTAAGGTCAAATGGGCTCTTGTCGATGCTTTTATTGAGCGTTTGAAAAAGACAAAATTTGATCAAATATCGATCAAAGATGTTTGTTTGGAAGCGGAAGTTTCCGAGGCGACATTCTATAATTATTTTCCAAAAAAAATTGATGTTATCTTTAATTATTTGGCAGCTCAAATCTTAAAGCTAAAATGGAAGATTCATACCGATAAAAAAAGGAATCCGATTCAAAAGATTGATTCAATTTTTGAATCGATAGCGAATTATTTGAAACAACCTTATCTATTGATTGAAATGGTTTCTGCAATTTCTCAGTATAAATTACATAAAAAGCCATTGATCAATTTGAATTCTGCTGAAAAGAGGATATTGTGTCCGGATTTTCCAGGAATAGAAGATGTTTCGATTGTTACCATTAAAGAAATTATCAAAGATCTTATAGAAGAAGCTAAAATATCTAAATTGATTATTTCAGAAATATCGTCTGAGGATCTTTCATTAGTTTTACATTCGATTCTAGTAGGAACTCCTTTTACATTAGGAGAATTGGGTTTTAAAGACCTTGTTGAAAAATATAAACTGCACCTTTCAATAATATGGGATAGGTTAACATGATAAAAAAAAGTATAGTTGCATTATTGGTATTCTCCTCAAGTATATTATTTGCAAATAGTGAAACATTTACAATTGATCTTCCAAATGCTGTTAAGATGGCTTTGAAAGAGAGTGAGGATTATCAAATACAAGATAATGAAGTATTGAAAGCGACAGCTCAATACAAAGAGATTATGTCTATTTTGTTTCCTCAAATAAAAGGGGATGTGACATGGGTGAAAAATTTTAAGTATCCAAATAGCTTGCCTACAGCTGCTTTTACGAAGAATTATAATATAGATTATGGGCTTAGTGCGAATCAGCTTTTGACGACATTTGGAAGAATATCTTCATCACTTAAGGGAACTAGAAAGTTTGAAGAGGCAGCAGCGCAAAAGAAAAGGGCGGTTGCTCTCGAGATTACTTTTGCGACAAAAATGATGTATTATAATGCTTGTTTTACCAAAAACATGATGGAGATTGCTAAAGAATCTTATTTGAGTACTTTGGAAAGTAAGGAAATTTTGCTTGAAAGATTTCATGGAGGAAGAGTTTCTAAACGAGATAACATCAAAGTGGATGCCGATATCGCTGGAAGAATTCCAATGATTGCCGAAATGGAAACAAGTCATATAGCTTCTTTAGATACTTTAAAAAGACATCTTGGAATCGATTTTACGGATCAAATTGATTTGACAAGTTCTTATTCAAAAGAGTATCCCGAAGTGGATGAGGTAAAAGCTTTTCAATTGATGTATGAAAATCATCCTTTGTTAAAAGCTTTGACCCTGGTAACAAAAGGGCAGGAATATTTGGTCAGAAGTAAAAAAGCGGAATATTATCCTACATTATCAGCTTTTGCTAAGTATAATTATCGTGGTATGAGCGATGATAATCTATTTGTTGGGAACCAATTTTTAAATGATTATGGCGTATATGGCTTAAATGTGAACATACCGATATTCCAAGGTTTTAAAAGACATCAGCAGATAAAAAAGGCGAAATTGGATAAGGATAACGCTTGTTTGACCTATGAAAAGCATAAAAAGCAGCTTGAGCTGGAGCTTAAAAAGACATTATTGGAATACAATGAGTTGAAACAAACCCTTTCAGCAAATGCAGAAGCTGTTTTTTTAGCTAATAAGTCTTTTGATATGAGTCAAAACTTACTTAAAACAGGCCAAATGTCCGTTACAGATTTGAATGATGCGGAATTGATGCTGACAAGTCAAAAAATTAAATATGAAACAACATTGTTTAAGTTGAATGTTGCTCTTATTAAATTGGAAAAATTAACAGGAGAGAAATACAGCAATGGGTAAAAAGATCATTAATATATTTTTGGGCGTTCTTGTTTTTGCCTTGCTTATTGTAGCTGTTCGTTTAAAGCAACAAAGCGTTACAAAGAAAAATAATAAAGAAGTTGTGACATTCCATTCTGAATGGGAGAAAAAGGGAAAACCTGTACGCGTTTTGAAAATAGTTCCACTTGATTTGGATCATAAATTACAAATAACGATTACCTGCAGAGATAATGAAACATTTACAGCTCATATTTCTAAGGATTTATATGATCAGATTAGAAAGGATTCAAAGGTTCTTTTCAAAATAAATCAAGATATAGTTGTTGGAAAAATTCAGTCAATGAGCGCGTCATGGGATAAGGATACAGGTCTTTATCGAGTTGATGGAATTTTACCTCCCAACCTTTCTTTAAGTGAATCCTCATATATAGCGGATGTTTATGCTGCTACAAGAAAAAAAATGATTAAGTTGCCACAAGAAGCTGTTGAGATGGTAGGTGATGATGCTTATGTATTTTTGGCTGAAGGGGACAAGTTTGTTAAGAGAAAGGTAACCCTTTTGGATCAAGATGGAGATTATATCTACATTAAAGATGGGGTTTCTTTTGGAGATTTTGTCATTATCAATGGACATAGAAATCTGAAAGAAAATGATTATTTGCACGTGGTAAATAAAGGAGAAATGCAATGATTAAGTTTTTTGTGAAAAGGCCGATTACGACGATAATGTTTATTTCTCTTTTTGTTGTGATGGGATTGGTCTCATTTTTTAATTTGAATGTTGAAAAAATGCCTAAAGTGGATTTCCCTTTAGTGACAGCGACTTTTGTCTATCCAGGAGCAGCTCCTGAGGAAATGGAATCTCTTGTGATTAATAAAGTCGAGGATGCTTTGTCGCAGCTATCTGAGGTGAAGAAAATTAGAAGTCAGTGCTATGAAAATTTTGCTTATGTTTTTGTAGAGTTTCTACTTTCAGCTGATGTGAATACTAAATTTATTGAAGTGAAGGATAAGGTGGATTCTCTTTTGAACACCTTTCCAGCGAACATGAAAAAACCGATTGTTCAGAAATTCGATCCTTTTGTCTCTCCTGTAATAGATCTAGTATTAACAAGCGATTCATTAAATGATATTCAGCTTTATGATATTGCAGATAACGTATTAAAAGAGAAGCTTCTTGCTTTGAAAGGAGTTGCAAGCGTTGATGTCATTGGAGGTAAGGAAAGACAAATCAATGTGAAGCTCGATCCAATGTTGATGAAAGAGCATTATATTGCTTTGGAAGATGTTTCAAGAATGATTCAAGCAAAAAATTTGAATATTCCTAGTGGTGAAATTCAGAATAGTCTTTCTTCATTCAACTTGAAATTTGTAGGCGAATATGAAGATTTGGATCAATTGCGAAATACCCCTTTAATGACAAGAAATGGAGAAATTATCCCATTATCTGCGATTGCATCTATTGAAGATGGTTATAAAAAGGTTGAGACGGTTGCACGTTATAATGGTAAAACTGCAATAGCATTATCTGTCAAAAAGTCATCTGATAGTAATGCTTTGAAAGTAGCTGGTGAAATTAAAGCTAAAATGAAGAAATTCCAAGCTTCGATTCCAGGTGATGCTACATTGGATATTGCTTCTGATGATACGGTTTTTATAGCTCGTGAAAACCACCATACGGAATTTGATATTTTGATTGGGATTCTTTTAACAATTGCAATTCTGTTCTTATTTACAGGTAATTTCCGATTAACTTTTATTGCTTTGGTAACGATTCCTCTTTCGATCATCTCTGCCTGCTTTTTGATGGATTCTTTTGGCTTTTCCATTAACTTCTTAACTCTTTTGGCGATTGCTTCATCGATTGGAACACTTATTTCCAATACAATTGTTGTCGTTGAAAGTTTTTGGATGCATTTAAACAAGGGAAAAAATTCTTTTGATGCAGCGGTTGAAGGAACAAAATCTGTTGCT
>DAOTHK010000055.1:0-8047 GCA_035447625.1 Chlamydiales bacterium | reverse complement strand
AGGCCATATCACGGTGCCTTCACCAATTTCCGTATAACCATCAATATATGCATGAGATTTAACTATGACATTATCATGTAAAACAACATTCTCTTTTACCACAGCAAACGGCTCTATCGTGACATTTTTACCAATTTTCGCTTTACTATCTACAGCTGCCAAATGATGAATCTGTGTCATATGTCTCTCCTACTTATTACAGTCTTTCAAGCAATTGCCCCTTATCCACAAGAGCAAAGCAAATTTCCGCTTCCGCAACTACCTTATCATCAATCATCGCCTTGCCTTGCACTTTTCCACCCTTACTACTGATATGCAACCCTTTCACATGCAATTGCAAAACAGAGCCAGGCACCACAGGCGCTCTAAATTTAGCCTTAGCCACATTCAAAAGAACAGCAATTTTACTTACAAAGCCCTTTTGATGAACCAAAATTCCTCCAGTTTGCGCCAAAGCTTCTAAAATCAATACCCCCGGCATTACCGGAATACATGGAAAATGTCCAAGAAAAAACTCTTCATTAATTGTCACATTCTTTTGAGCAATGATCTCATCATTCTCTAAATCCAAATGATTGACCTTATCCACTAATAAAAATGGATAACGGTGAGGTAATATTTCCGCAATCTTTTTAGGACCCAATACAGGTTCTTTCGATTCTGCCATTTATTTTTTCTCCCTTCAAATGTCTAATAAGATTTTTTGCAAAAGCAACATTGGAGTAGTGCCCCGAACGAATAGCTATAATATGAGCATCGACACCTATTCCCATCAATGATAAATCACCAATTAAATCGAGAATCTTATGCCTAACCATTTCATCTTCAAAGCGTAACCCCTCTGGATTCATCACTTCATTATCCTTAATCAATACCGCATTTTCCAATCCACCTCCTCTCATCATATTTCGATCTAAAAGAGGTTTAATATCCTCATAAAGAGAAAAGGTTCGTGATGGTGCAATTAATGATTCATAATCATCTTTTTCTAAAGAATAAGAAAAAAACTGAGACTTCAATAGTTTAGAATGAGGAAAATTTAAAGTAAAACTTACCTTAAATCCATCGGAAGGTATTGCCACTAAGTGAATTTCTTTTTCCGACCAGCTTACAGGAGATTGTAATTGCACTATTTGCTTTTCTGCATCTAATGAAATTATTTCCGCTTCTTTTATCAAAGAAATAAAAGGTTTTGCGCTTCCATCACCTATTGGCACTTCAAAACCAGATAGCTGAATAATTGCATTATCTATTCCATGTGCAAATAAGGCCGAAAGAATATGTTCAACAGTTTGAATCGTAAATTGATCATTTCCTAAAGTCGTACATAAAGTTGTTTTCTTTACGTTTTCTAAAGAAGCCTTAATCATCGGCTGTCCCGGCAAATCCATTCTTTGAAAATAAATTCCAGTATTTTCTAAAGATGGGCATAAATTCATAGAGACTTTTTCTCCACTAAATAAGCCCTTGCCTACAAAAGATACTTGTTTCTTAATAGTTTTTTGTCGCTTAAATTGAATCACTTTAGCTCCAGAATCGATACAATTATCGAATATCAATCATTATTACTTTTTTTATGCTGCCAATAAAATTTCATTTCAGTTACTAACAAACGCCAAATTTAAAGATTCATGGCACTCAACAAATTCAAACTACTACAGGAAAACTTATTGCAGCAAAAAATCATTATTTCTTAGTTATCTAGTATTAAGAAATAATGATTTTTCATCAATGTCAATTTCAAGCAAATAAAAGATCGTCCATTATTTTCTTTTTCTACAAAAATAAAAACGAATTCCCCAAAATAAAATACCAATCAATAATATTCCGGCCGCTACCCCAACAATCAGCACATTCCCCCATTTTGCATAGAAACTCGAATAATGATATGAAGAAACAAACGAGAAAAAAGCACCTTGATCCCTTTCTTGAGTGATTAAATTTGAAAAACGACCAATCGCATCAATGGCTCCTGAAGAACCAGTATTGCAGGCTCTAAACGCCGGAAGACCATTTTCAACAGAACGCACTCTCCCAAGCATCAAATGTCTCTTAGATAATTTCGAATCAGGAAACCAAGAATCATTTGTTAAATTAACAAATAACTCAGCTCCCTTTTTTCTTTTTTCCCTCATAAAATCAGAAAAAATTTCTTCAACACAAATAGAACAACCAATAGGGCGTTCAGACAAAAACAATTCATTATGAGCACCGGGTGAATAAAATCCGTGCAAGCCATATTTTTTGACTTTTTCTCTTAAAGAATTAAAAGGTAAATACTCACCAAAAGGAACTAGCCTTTCCTTATTGTATCTTTCAAAATTCACTTTCTGCGGAGCAAAGTAAAAAGCGGCATTATAGCTTCGATTATCAGGATCTGTAATATCTGCCCCCATAATCATTGGAGTATCAAAAGCATTTGTTAAAAGCTGTGCTAAAAATGCATGTGAATAATAAAAGTCTTTTTTTGAAGCATCGTATAAAGCCTTTCCATAAAAAGAATTGCTAAGGTCTATTGTATCTGCATCAGATTCTAACTTAAAATAATTCAAAAACTCACTCATTGATGTCTGTGAAAAAAGAGGCTGATCTAAATCATATGTAATTGTTGATTCTGGAAGCAAAATCAGATCTGATTCTTCATATGAGCTTTGCATGTAACTCCAAATAGAAGCCCATTGCTTTATAGGATGCAAAAACTCTTCTTCTTTTCCTGGAAGAATATTTTTTTGAGATGGATAAAATGAAGGCTGAACAATCATAGCCTTTATCACTGAAGCATTTTCAAGATTATCCATGTGATTCATAACATGAACCTTTCCAAGAATAAAGGGCAAAATAGCAACTACGCAATAAGAGAGGTATCCTTTTTTATTTTTCAAAGCTCTGTATGCCATTCCATTAACCAAAATCACATAGAAGGAAAGACCGTAAATACCCACGAAAGAAGCCAGCTGTAATGAATACAAATTATAAGCCATCACAAGCCCCGCATGATCCCACGCCTCTCCACTAAAAAAGAAAAGCCCTGACCACTCCATTAAAGCCCACGCACTTGCTAACATTAAAATAGATAACAAAGAAACTTTTTTTACAGATACAAACAAATAAGTAATTATAGAAAAACGCACCGCATAAAGTGTTGCTAAAACTAAATGCAATCCTACGATATACATTCCATGATATTGAAAATTAGAAACCCATGAAAAATGAATGATCTCCACAAAAAAGATCCACATAAAAACCAAGGCGAATCTTTTAAAAGAAGAATTAATATCGCTTAGAGAAAACCAAAAAAGGGCCAGCCCCAGCAAATAGCTAGGATATGTCAAAAAAGGAATTGAAGAGTATTCTCCAAAAGCAACTATACAAAAGCTAAAAAAATAAAATAAAATTTTTCTCATTACTCGTCCGAAAAGTCACTATCTCCCATCATTAAAGAAGAACTGTCTTTTTTTATCGAAGGTAAATAAATTACTGCAAAAATAAGTCCCCCTAAAATCGCGATATTCTTCATAAAAAGAACAAACTGCAATTCTCTTTTAATACCATCTAAAAACCAGAATTGATGAAGTAAAAAGGTAACAGGAATCAAATACAAAAACAGCATTAAAGCACCTATTTTTGCTTTATACCCCAACATCATGAGTAAAGAACCTATAAGTTCAACAGCAATTGCGAAAATCAATATTAAAGGAGCATAAGGAAGAAGAGCTGTAAACATTTTTTGAATTCCAGGAAATGAAGTTAAATATCCATGCCAATCACAAAAAAGAGTCACAAGACCTCTTTCTGAAGCTTGCCAAGTTAAAATTTTATTGAGTGCGGACAAAAGAAAAACAACACTAATCATTATTCTCGCCAAAAAAAGCATTCCCTGCCTAACTATTTTCATTTCAAAATTCTCCCATATTTTTTGAAAAAAGATTGCATAAAGAAACTATTTTTCCAAGATTAAAACATTCTTTCTATAGCTTTTTTATAAACTTCACCTTATAATTATCTAATAATTTTTGAAACAATATTTTTAAAAAATGCAATTACCATTCAGAAAAAAACACATTATTTTAATATTAATAGATTTTGAAAAACAAAAAAAACCATTAGATCTTTTCTTATCTAATTACTTTCGAAGCAACAAAAGCATAGGATCTAAAGATCGTAAAGAGATTGCCGAAACTATTTATATTTTGATTCGGTACAGAGGACTGATTGATGCATTTCTTACATCTCCCATCTCCTGGGAAGACAGACTTTCCTTTTTTAATCAAAACTCTTTAAGTGATTTGCAATCCTCTCCAAATCTAAAACCTCATGTTAAAGTAAGCTTTCCAAAAATTTTATTTGAACAAATAGAAAAAGATTACGGTACCGAAGAGGCCACCCGCCTTTGTCATGAATTAAACATCCAAGCCCCTACAACTATTCGAATCAACACCCTCAAAACTTCAAGAAACGCATTATTTGAAAAATGGAAAGACCAATACGACATTGAAAAAACTAAAAATGCTCCAAACGGCATTCACTTCAAGAAAAAAATTAATTTTTTCGCCACACCCGAATTTAAAAACGGTCTTTTTGAAATTCAAGACGAAGGAAGCCAATTACTGGCAAACTTAGTTGAATGCAAGCCCTCCGACCTAGTATTTGATTATTGCGCAGGTTCAGGGGGCAAAACCTTAGCCTTTGCTCCACGCATGGATAAAAAAGGACAAATTTTTCTTCATGACATCCGCGACTACATTCTTTTAGAAGCAAAAAAACGATTAAAACGAGCAGATATCCAAAACGCTCAAATCGTTCTCCCCTATAGCAAAAAGCTTAAAACTTTAAAAAATAAAATGGATTGGGTATTAGTCGACGCCCCTTGCTCAGGATCCGGGACCTACCGTAGAAATCCTGATATGAAATGGAAATATCGCCACGAAGACTTAATCAATCTTTGCTCTTTGCAAAAAGAAATTTTTGAAACAGCCCTTTCTTTTGTGAAAGATAATGGAAAAATTGTTTATGCTACTTGCAGTCTTTTTCTTGATGAAAACCAAAGACAAGTAGATTATTTTTTGAAAAAGCATAATTTAAAACTTGAAAAGACTTTTCAAAGCTTTCCTCAAAAATTAGGTTCCGATGGTTTCTTCGGTGCCGTATTTACAAAAAAAACATAGGAATCAATTTCCTATTTGATAAACTGATTTTAATAACTATATAACCAAACCAATTTAAGGCCATGATGAAACACTTCTTTCAATTACTACTCATATTTTTCACAACTTCGATTATCGCTCTTCCCTCATTAAATCAAAATGATCAAAAGCTAGTTGTCAATAATACAATTTTAGCAAAAGTGGATGACAAAAGCATTTCTACAATTGATGTCATGAAAAAACTAGATTTATTCTTCCAACAAAACTACCCACAATTAGCAGATTCCTCTCAAGCAAAAGCCCAGTTTTACACAACTGGATGGAAACAAATGCTTTCAGACATGATCATTCAAGAGCTCATCTTACTTGATGCAAAAGATAAAAAAATTTCCATTCCCGATGGAGAAGTCAGAGAAGAACTAGATCATCGTTACGGCCCAAATATTTTAAATTCTTTAGAATCATTAAAGCTAAGCTATGAAGAAGCATTTAACATGATCAAGGACGAACTCCTTTTAAGAAGAATGAATTGGTATCAAGTGCACTCAAAGGCAAGACAAAGAGTTTCTCCTCAACTAATACGAGAAGCTTATAAACTCTATCTTTCCGATCATCCGGCAAAGACTCATTGGTCCTATCAAACTGTAACAATAAAAACTTCAAAACAAGAGGATTTAGAAACTCTTTCCAATGCTATCTTAAATCTTTGTGAGCAAAAAAATACGTCACCAGATACTCTTAAAGATGAATTAAAAAATTTTGAAAATCAATATGATGGAGCCAAAATCTCTATTTCATCAACTTATAAAACAGCTAACACCGACGCCTCTGCAAAGTTATGTGATGCCCTATCCTCTCTACAAGAAAACTCCTACTCTAAAATCATACCTTTTAACCGCAACAAGAAAAGCTATAACAGAATTTATTTTGTAAGCGATATCAATCAAGAAACAGCCCCCACTTTCGAAGAAATCGCTTCCAAACTTAAAGACGGTCTTTTTCAAGAACATGTTGCTGAAGAATCTAAAAAATATCATCAAAAACTGCTTCAAAAATATGAACTAGAAAAAGGCTTCTTATTAGTTCCAGAAGAATTTGAACCTTTTTCATTAAAATGATTCAAAAAATAAAAAAGCTATTAAAAGAACTGAAAACCGCTCCATTGAAGCGGTTTTCTCAAAACTTTTTAATTGATCAAAACATCATCAATAAATTCATTCAATTAATTGATATCGATCAAAAAACTAACCTTATAGAAATTGGTCCAGGCCTTGGATCCATCACCTTTCCTCTACTAGAAAAAAAACCCTCTAATTACCTATGCATTGAAATTGACAACTCGTTTGCTCAATATTTAAAGGAACAAAGCTCCAAATATAAAAATTTTAAGATCGTTCATACAGATTTTCTAAAAATCGATTTTTCAAAACTTCCAAATAACCTACATGTATTTGGAAATATCCCTTTTCATATTACTACGCCCATATTCATAACTTTAATAACGCATTTAAAAAAGATATCCAAAATGACCTTTATCATCCAAAGTGATGTGGCAGAAAGAATTACAGCGATTCCTGGAACGAAAAAATATGGATCTCTATCAATCCTATTACAACTCTACACAACTCCCAAAATAGAATTCGAAATTTCGAAAAATGCTTTTTTCCCCAGCCCGAAAGTTTCATCCAGCGTTATAACCCTTTATCCGAAAGAAAATGCCTCCTTATATGAAACAAATGAAGGCTTCCATTCTTTTGTTCAATCCCTTTTTCAAAAAAGAAGAAAACAACTAAAAACATCTCTTAAAGATATCTATTCAAAAGAAACTATTATCAATACGTTTCAAAAGCTACAACTAGATCCAAGCATCCGAATTGAAACCTTATCTCCAACACAAATACTATCCCTATATCAATCTCTAGAAAAAAATGCTTTAATTGAATGAAATAGAGTTGGTTTAACATCTTCTTGAGCAATCAAAGGAAGTTTTTTAATTACTTCTCCTTTTTGATCCAAGATTAATACCCGACCTACCTGGTCACCTTCTAAAACTGGCAAAGAAAGCTCTTTGAAACGAATCTGAATTTTTTTCGGAACAAGCTCTGAGGGATAGAATGAAATATGGCAATCTTCTAAACAAGAAGCTTTTAAAAGAGTTTTTGCTCCCTCAATTTTTGCTTGAAAAAGTTTATCTTTTTTAAAGAGGATTTTCGATTGTTTTACTTCTTTAAACGCTTCCTCAAATAGCGCTTTGGCATCTAAAAATCTATCTTCAGATTTTTCAGCACCTAAAACAACAGCTATCAATTTTCTGCCATTTTTTTCAGCCGCTGCAACAAGACAAAAACCAGCCTTTTTATGATAACCAGTTTTCAAACCAATCGCATAAGGATAATAATATTTTCCATTTCTAAGTAACTTATTAGTCTGATAAAAATATTTTTCTTTTTTTCCTGAAATATCCCTTGAAACTTTTGTTAATAAAGCTCTTTGAACGATCTCCTTCTTCTCTAATGCTTTAATTGACATTTTTCCCAAGTCTCTTGCTGTAGTTTTATGTGTGGGATAATGCAAGCCATGAGGATTCACAAAATGGGTACTATGCAATCCCATTTCTTTCAGATACTTATTCACTTTATCCATAAATACCGGAATAGTCGGCCCAATCACATCCGCAATGACATTGGCTGTATCATTAGCAGAAGCAACAAGTAGCCCATCTAAAAGGGATGAAAAAGAAAGGACCTCTCCCCTTCTAATCTCGAAATGAGCAGCATCATGTTCTAAAATATAAGGAGGATATTCCTGATAATTTTTATGCTTATCATATGCTTTAATAGTCTTTAAAGCCTCCGGTGATGCTTTTGCATATTCATTTAATTGAATTTGTTCCTTATCTACTA